>CAZXSG010000235.1:0-6473 GCA_964643185.1 uncultured Holophagales bacterium | reverse complement strand
GTCCACCACCATCGCCGCGATCCTCGACTACATCAACGAGACCCGGAACGGGCACATCGTCACCGTCGAAGACCCCATCGAGTTCGTCCACCGCAACAAGAAGTGCCTCGTGAACCAGCGCGAGGTGGGGATGCATACCGGGACGTTCCGCAACGCGCTCCGCGCCGCGCTCCGGGAAGACCCCGACGTCGTGTTCGTGGGCGAGATGCGCGATCTCGAGACGATCTCGCTCGCGCTCGAGCTGGCCGAGAGCGGACACCTCGTCCTCGCGACGCTGCACACGACGACGGCCGCCTCGGCGATCGACCGCCTCGTCGACCAGTTCCCCTCCGACCGGCAGGCCCAGATCCGCGTGATGCTGGCGGAGTCACTGCGCGGCGTCGTCGCCCAGACGCTCTGCAAGAAAGTCGGGGGAGGGCGGCACGCGGCCTTCGAGGTCCTCGTCACGAACAACGCCGTCTCGAGCCTCATTCGCGAAGGGAAGACGTTCCAGATCCCGAGCGTCATGACCTCGCGGAGCCAGGGCATGCAGCTCCTCAACGACTCCCTCCTCGACGCGGTGAGGCGCGGGCTCGTGGAGCCCCGTGAGGCCTACCTGAAGGCGGCGGACAAATCGGGGCTCCTGGCCCTCTTCAGGAGCAACAACATTCCCTCGCCGGTCGAAGGCGACGAGAGACAGGCGCCTCCGGGGCTGGTCGTGGGCGGGCCCGCGCCGGGCGCCGAGCGGGTCTCCATGCCCGCGAGCTTCGCCAAGACGTGATCGGCGGAAGAGCGCGAGAATGCCGGCATGGGCCCCCTCGCGTTCCTCCCCCTGTTGCTTGCGGTCGAGGCGACGCCGACTCCGGTTCGGGTGGCGACTCCGTCGGCCGGCGCCAAGGTCTCCTTCGGCGGCCAGTTCAAGCTGAAGAAGAGCCCCGAGGAGGCCCGGCGCCTCCTCGAGGGGGCCTCGGGCAGCGCGACGAAGGCGCCGGCCGAGACTCTGCCCGAGCGGGAGAGCGTCGAGGCGCGGCGCGCGCGTCGAGCCAGCTCCCGTGGGGGTTCGGGGGATCGAGAAACCCCGAGAACAGACTCCGACCCGGTCGACCTGGACGGGCACGGCGAGGCCTGGTGGCGTGCCCGCATGAAGCAGGCCCGCGACGCCGCAGCTCGCGAGAAAGCCGGCTACGAGGCCGCCGAGGCCGCGGCGGGAGGCTACGAGCGGAGCTTCCCGTCGTGGGGGAGCCCGGCTCAGCAAAGCTCGTTCGCCGCCGAGCTCCTGAGGCTGAGGAACGACAGGGATGAGCGCAAGGTGAGGGCCGAGGACGCGCAGCGCAGGGTGTTGGAGATCGAAGAGGAAGCCCGCCGCAAGGGCGCTCTGCCGGGATGGCTCAGGTAATCGGCGGCCCGGCCGCACTCTTCGTGCAGAATCCCGCCTCGTGAGTCGCGCGCCGGAAGCGAGCCGCCTTCGTGGCTGGTATCGCAGCACCGTTCCCGATGACGCGCGCTCCGGCCTGCTGGAGTTCGCCGTCCTCTCGGCACTGTTTCTGTTCTGGGAGATCCTGCTGATCCGCTGGATCTCCACGGAGATCCGCGTCTTCGCGTACTACAAGAACCTCTCGCTCTTCGCCTGCTTCCTGGGCTTCGGCATCGGCCTTCTCACGTCGCGGTTCCAGGAGGGCTGGCGAAACGCCATCGTGGGGCGGCTCGGGTTCCTGGTGGCGCTCGTCGTCATCTACCCGGTCTCGCCGCTCCGCATCGACCACGCGCCCGCGTTCTTCGAGATGTTCACGTGGCATCAGCAGGCGGGCACGATCGGCACGACGTTCAAGTTCTACGGCGTCATCCTGCTGGTCTTCCTCGCCACGGCCTGGGCGTTCGTGCCGTGGGGCCGGCGCATCGGTTACTGGTTCGAGGTGCTGAGGCCGATTCCCGCGTACTCGCTGAACGTCTCGGCGAACCTCGTGGGCATCGGGCTCTTCTCGCTCCTCGCCGTGCTCCGCACGCCGCCCCTCATCTGGGTGCTCGTGGGCATCGTGCCCCTCGTGCTCCTGGCGGGGCGCGAGGCGCTTCGCGAGCGGTCGCTGATCTCCCTCGCGCTCATCCCCATCGCGCTCACGCTGGGGCAGCAGCTCACCGAGAAGGCCGAGATCCACTGGTCGCCCTACTACAAGGTCCAGGTCGAGGCGCCCAACACCCTGGCCAACCCGGCACCGTACACGAACCTCAAGGTCAACCACGACTACCACCAGCGGCTCCTCGATCTGCGTCCGGAGTTCCGCGCCACCCAGCCGCCGTTCTACGAGGAATGGGGCGTCTCCTACGACTTGCCGTTCCAGATCGCGACCAAAGGCCGCGTCCTCGTGATCGGCGCGGGCACGGGCAACGACGTGGCGGCCGCGCTCCGCGCCGGGGCGACGGAGGTGGTCGCCGTCGAGATCGACCCCGTGATCCAGAACATCGGCGCGAGGCTCCATCCCGAGAGGCCCTACGACTCTCCGAAGGTGAAGGTCGCGCTCATGGACGCGCGTACGTACCTCGCCCGGCCGCCCGACCCGAACGAGCGCTTCGACGCCGTGGTGTTCGGCCTGCTCGACTCCCACACCCAGGTCTCGGGGATGAACTCCCTGCGGCTCGACTATTTCATCTACACCGTCGAGGCGTTCCGGCAGGCCCGGGCCCTGCTCGACCCGGACCACGGCGTTCTCTCGGTATCGTTCTCGGCCGGCTGGGGCAAGTCGCCATGGACCATCCGCCGCATCGACCGGATGCTCCAGGAGGCGTTCGGTGAACGGCCCCGCGCGGCGTTCACGGGCTACTACGCGGGGATGACGTTCCTGGCGGGGCCAGGCACGAAGGCCTCGCCGTATTTCGACACGCCCGCATGGAAGACCGCCACGGCCGAAGCCGAGAAGCGCCTTCCCCGGGATCTCGTCGAGAAAGAGACGCTCGCAACCGACGATTGGCCGTTCCTCTACCTCGCGCACCGCGCGGTACCCCTCGAGTACTGGCTCATGATGGGGCTCATCGGACTCGTCTCGGTGGTGTGGGTGCGAAGCAGCGTCGCGAGCTTCGCCGAGGAGCCGCTGGCGCTGCACTTCTTCTTCCTGGGCGGAGCGTTCCTCCTCATCGAGGTGCGGAACCTGATATCGCTTTCGCTCCTCTTCGGAAGCACGTGGCAGGTGAACAACGTCGCGATCGGCGTGATCCTCTTCATGATCCTGGTCGCGAATCTCGTGGCCGCGAAGTTCCCGTCCATCTCGGTGAACGGCCTCTACGCGGCGCTGCTCCTGTGCCTCGTGCTCTCCGCGTTCCCGGGCGCGGGCTCGTTCCAGACGGCCGACCGCGCGCTGCAGCTCGTCCTCGTGCCGCTCTGGCTCTCGGTGCCGCTCTTCATCGCGGGGCTCATCTTCATCTCGTCGTTCGCGAAGGCCGAGAGCCCTTCGGCCGCGCTCGGCGCGAACATCCTGGGCGGGGTGTTCGGCGGCCTCCTCGAGAACGCGAGCCTCGCGCTCGGGATCCACGGCCTCGCGCACCTCGCGCTCGCGCTCTACCTGTTCTCGTACCTCGCGCTCATCGCGCGGCGCCGCTTCCTGCGAGCTGCGTAGACAACATCTGGGCTGCCACCTCGCCCGCGAGAGCGCTCCCGTGCACCGCGTCGACGTGGAGGCCCTCGGGGTTCGGCGCTCCCCGGAAGACAGGCACGAGATCGACGACGGTCTCCGTCGCCGACAGACTTCGCAGCACGTCCTGGTGCGGGCTTTCGGGGGTCTGCCGCCCGGCGACACTCGCGCGCGCCGGCCAGATCACGAGCACGGGTTTGGCGCCCGCCGCCCGCACCTCGTCCGCGAGCCCTCGGATCTCCTCCTCGAACTCCTGGGGCGTGAGCCTCGGTCTCGCGTCCGTGGGCGGACGCAGGGTCTTCGGGTCGGGCGCGGCGCGGAGCGAGATGGCAAGGCCCTTCACCATCTGAGCGAAGCGCGAGTGGGTGAGGAGCCACGGCACGACCCCCCGGTCCTTCTCTCGCGAGCGCCTGGCCTGGTCGCGATCGCTCGAGCCGTCCCACGCGGTGGCGTCGTTGAAGCCGAACGTGATGAAGACGAGCTCCGGCTTCCAGCCTGGCCCGCTCCTCGCGAAGAGCCGGCGGCCCTGGAACGCGGAGTAGCCGGGCACTCCGGCGTTGACGACCTTCACGTCGGGCCGAAACCTCTGGAGCGCCGCGGGGAGGGACTCGTCGTCGTTCACGCCGAGACCAAACGTGCACGAGTCGCCCAGGAACACGACGGACCGCCCGGAGGGCGGCCGGCCTGGGACCGTGCGGAAGCCGTCGGGTCCCGTGGACATCGAGAACTTCAGGTGCGCGGTCGCGACGTCGCCCTCGATGGTGGTCGGGGGGATCGATGGCGCCAGCTTCCAGAACAGCTCGTCGTCGGGCAGAAACGTCTTCGTCAGCTCCGGAATCCCGAGAGCGATCGAGAGGCCCTGATAGCTGTTGAAGCGGTCCGAGGGCAGGACGTAGCCCGAGAGGCGGGCGAAGATCTCGAGCGCCGCGAGGATGACGACGTCCGCGACGGCCGCGTAGAGCAGCTTGCGCCGGAACGGGATCGTGGGCCTTTGGGCCTGCGGGGCGATCAGCGCCTCCGGAGGAGGTCGAGGAACTCTTCGCGCACGGCCTTCTGGTGAAAGATACCGCGGATCGACGAGGTCACCGTGACCGCTCCGGGCTTCTTCACGCCGCGCATCTCCACGCAGAGATGCCGCGCCTCGATGACGACCATGACCCCCTGCGGCTGCAGCTCCTCCTCGAGGATGCCCGCGACCTGCTCCGTGAGACGCTCCTGGAGCTGCGGCCTCTTCGCGAAGAACTCGAGCAGGCGCGGCAGCTTGGAGAGGCCCACGATCCGCTCGTTGGGGATGTAGGCGATGTGGCCGTGGCCGTAGAAGGGGATGAAGTGATGCGCGCACATGGAGTAGAAGGGGATGTCCTTCTCCATGACCATCGCCGAGTACCCTTCCTCGTTGGGAAACGTCTTGAGGTTGGGTTTGTTTCCGGCATCCAGGCCGGAGAAGATCTCGAGGTACATCTTGGCGACGCGGCGATCGGTCTCGAGGAGGTTCGCATCCACATCGGGGTCGAGGCCCAGGATGCGGATGATCTCTCGCACGTGGCCGGCGATCGGCTCGATGCGGGGGTCCTCGGGCTCGGACGGCTCGGGGGTCTTGACCGGGACGGCCGAGGCTGCAGAGACGATGGCGAGATTGCGGGCCGCGGGGTCTTTCATACGATGATCTTACGAAAGCGAGGTTCCTTCGGATGGCCAAAGGTGTGACGAAGCCCCAATCGGGCGCGGGAGCAGGTGCGAAGGGCGGAACGCCCGGAGCCAAAGCAGGCGTGGAGGCCGAGCGGCGGCGGGCCACGAAGATCGTGGCGACCATCGGCCGGAACGCGGAGAACGAGGGGCATCTCGGCTCCCTGCTCGCGGCCGGAGTGGACGTGGTGCGCATCAACGGCGCGCACTGCCGTCCCGGGGACATCGCCGCGAAGGTCGCGCTCGTGCGCGCCGCCGAGGCCCGGGCAGGGCGGCCCGTGGGGATCCTGCTGGATCTCGGCGGACCCAAGATCCGCGTGGGGCCGATGCCCGGCGGGGCCATCGAGTACCCGCCCGGAACGCTCCTCGAGATCGTGCCCGGCGCGGCGCCCGGAACCGACAAGCGGCTCTCGGTGACGTACGGCGCGCTCCTCGACGACGTGGCGCCCGGTGCCGAGATCCGCATGGACGACGGTCGCGTGTGCCTCAAGGTGGAACGCCGCGAGAAGCACGCGCTCTTCGCGCGCCTCGCGGCGGGCGGCCGCATCAAGACCGGCGCGGGAGTCAACTTCCCGCTCTCGACGCTCTCGGCGCCGGCCCTCACGTCCAAGGACAAGCGGGACCTCGTCGAAGGCCTGGAAGCCGGCATCGACTTCGTGGGCCTCTCGTTCGTACGCTGCGCCGCGCACGTGCAGTCGCTGCGGCGTCTCATCGACAAGATGCCCGAGGAGCCGCGCCCCTGGATCGTCGCCAAGATCGAGCGCAGCGAGGCCCTGCTGGACCTCCACGCCATCGCCCGCGCCACGGACATCCTCATGGTCGCCCGCGGCGACCTGGGCGTCGAGATCGGCCTCGCGAGCGTGCCGCGCGCTCAGCGCGAGATCCTGCACGTGGGCCGGACGCTCGCGGTGCCGGTCATCGTCGCGACGCAGATGCTCGAGACCATGATCGAGAACCCGTTCCCCACGCGAGCCGAGGTGACGGACGTCGCCGTGGCCGTGCACGACGGCGCCGACGCCGTGATGCTCTCGGGCGAGACGGCGGTGGGGAAGTACCCGGTCGAGGCCGTGACGGTCATGGCCGAGATCGCCAAGAAGGCGGAGATGCCCGAGAGCGGCTTCGCGCCCGCGGCCTCGCGCAACATGGGCAAGGCCGACTTCGCGGCGGTCATCTCGTCGCTCCTCTCCG
>CAZXSG010000234.1:0-6476 GCA_964643185.1 uncultured Holophagales bacterium | reverse complement strand
CGCCCGGGCTCACGGTGCAGGAGGTCGTGACCCCGCTCGGGGCGTGGCCCGACAACCGGCCGCTGGCCCAGCTCGTCGACGACGCACGTCGCGGCGTGGTCGGTGATCACGACCAGGGCGCGCTGGTCGACGCCGTACGCCCCGCGCATCGCGACGAACCGCGCCAGGCGGTTCTCGCCGCGTTGCGCGCCCACCACGGGCAGATGACCGCCTTGCCCCCCACCGACGGTCCGGCCCGCGACGGTCACGGACCCGGACCGCGGGGACGTCGAGTCGTTCGCACCGGCGACGTACGAAACCGATCCGCTCCCGGTGAACGACGTGGACGTTCCCACGATGCCGACCCACGAAGGACCCAGTCCCGCCGTCCACGCGCAGCCCGCCTGGGTCGTGACGTTCACCCCGGCGATCCCCCCGGTCGCGGGAAACGAGAGGGAGAGCGGCGACACGGTGTAGGTACAGCCCGTCGCGGCACAGGTCGCGAAGGCGCTCGTGTCCTGGACGGGCTGAAACGCCGTCCCCTGCGGGTTGCGGTACGTTTTCGCGAGACCGCTGACCGTGTCGGTGACGGTGAGAAGGACGTCCACGTTCGTCAATCCCGCCGAGAAGACCCAGAAGGAGTTGAAGGGCGGAAAGCACCCGTCGAGCACCTTGACGATGACCTCGACGTTGGCCGGGTCGAAGAACCAGAACGTGCCCGTGTCATTCGTCAGGTTCGCCGCCTGGCCTGACCCGGTGCGCCCGTCGGGAGTCGTCCACTGTGCCGTGATCTGGAATCTCCCGCCTCCCAGGCAGAGCGTGGGACCGGCGGTCGCGCAAGCGGCGTACTCCACCTCGTGAACGCCGGCGGAGGTCGCTTCCGAGGATGCCTCGGTCTGGGCCGAAGCCGGCGCGCCGAGCGCGACGAGCGCGACGAAGAGCAGCGGTAATGGGAGCCCGCGGTTTCTCATGTTTCGATCTCCTCGCGCCTCACGGTGTTTCTCGTTGCGACGTCCGCTTCCCGCAACGGTCGTGCCGCCCCGGGCGCACACCCCGATCTCGCCGCGCGCCGCCCCGTATGCGGCTCCGAGGGGAATCGGGATGCGGGACGTCCTTCAGGTGTCGCGTCCCGCGCGACGCTCTGTGTCGCACGAGCAGCGACGTGTCGCACGACCTGCGGCGCCAGGACGCCTCGCGTCCTCCCCTGTGGCGCTTTCGAACGAAGACCACGCATTTGCGGCGGACTACACTAAATTCCCCGGATGCCCCTGCCGCGCTCCTGGGCCTCGCTCGTGCCGTTCGGGCTGGACGCCGTGAAGCCGCGACATTTCCGCGACATGGCGCGCATCGCCTGGGAGAACCGGGACCAGCTGCCGTACGCGTACCGCGTTCTCACCGAGGGCGTCTGCGACGGCTGCGCGCTCGGTACGACGGGCGTGCGCGACGCGACGATCCCGGGCGTCCACCTCTGCATGGTGCGGCTCGATCTCCTCCGCACGAACACGATCGGAGCGCTCGACCCGGGGCTCCTCGAGGACGTCTCGCGCGTCGCGGGCCTCTCCTCCCAGGCGCTCCGCAAGCTGGGCCGGCTGCCCGTGCCGCTGCGTCGAAAGCGCGGCGACGCGGGCTTCACGCCCGTCTCGTGGGATGAGGCGCTCGACACTTCGGCGCGGCGGCTCGCGGCCACGGACCCGCGCCAGGTTTCGTTCTTCCTCACGTCGCGGGGAATGACGAACGAGACGTACTACGCGGCGGCCAAGGCCGCCCGTGCGTTCGGCACCAACAACGTGGACAACTCGGCGCGGCTCTGTCACGCGCCGTCGACCGTGGCCCTCAAGGCCGCGCTCGGCTGGGGCGCGTCGACGTGCTCTTACGCGGACTGGATCGGCAGCGATCTCGTCGTTTTCTTCGGCGCCAACACGCCCAACAACCAACCCGTGACCACGAAGTACCTCGTCGCGGCCAAGCGAAAGGGCACGAAGGTCGCTGTGGTGAACCCGCTGCGCGAGCCCGGTCTCGACCGCTACTGGGTGCCGTCCGACGCCGAGAGCGCGCTCTTCGGCACGCGTCTCACCGACGCGTTCTTCGAGGTCCACACGGGCGGCGACCTGGCGTTTCTCCTCGCGGTCTCCCAGCGCGTCGTCGCCCGCGGCGGGGTGGACGCGGGCTTCGTGGCGGAAAGGACGAAGGGCTTCGCAGCGTGGACGGCCTCGCTCGACGCCCAGCCCATGGACGCGCTCTGCCGGCTGTCGGGCTCGAGCGCCGCGGAGATCGAGCGGTTCGTGGACCTTCTCCTCGGCGCCCGCACGGCGGTCTTCGTGTGGTCCATGGGTCTGACCCAGCACGCCCACGGGAGCGACACCGTGCGCGCGCTCATCAACCTGGCCCTCGCGCGGGGCCTCGTGGGCCGGGCTCACTCGGGCCTCATGCCCATTCGCGGGCACTCCGGGGTGCAGGCGGGCGGGGAGCTGGGCTGCGCGCCCGGGGTGCTTCCCGGCGGCGGGTTCGAACCGGAGAACGTCGCCCGGCTCGAGAGCCTGTGGGGCTTTCCGCTTCCGAGAGAGAAGGGCTGGAACGCCATCGAGGCGCTCGAAGCCGCGGACCGGGGCGAGCTCTCCGTCCCGTGGGCCGCGGGTGGGAACTTCCTCGAGACGCTGCCCGAGCCCGACACCGTTCGGCGAGCGCTTGCCCGGGTTCCGTTCCGGGTCCACCAGGACATCGTCCTCACGTCACAGATGCTGGTCGAGCCCGCGGAGGAAGTCCTTCTCCTCCCGGCGACCACACGCTACGAGATGCCTGGCGGCGGCACCGAGACCTCGACCGAGCGCCGCATCTGGTTCTCCCCCGAGGTCTCGGGCCCGCGAATCGCCGAGGCGCGACCCGAATGGCAGGTGCTGTACGACGTCGTCTCGAGGGCACGGCCCGATCGCGCGGAGGCGCTGCGGACGTCGGGTACCGCCGCTCTCCGCGAGGAGATCTCCAAGGCGCAGCCGCTCTATGCGGGAATCGAGAAGCTCGAGCGGAAGGGAGACGTCGTGCAGTGGGGCGGACGCCTCCTCGGCGAGCAGCGCTTCGCGACCTCGGATGGAATGGCCAGGTTCCAGCCAGTGGCTCCCCCGGAGCGCGCGCTGCCCGAGGGCGCGTTCTACGTTTCCACCCGCCGGGGCAAGCAGTTCAACTCCATGGTCCACAAGGACCGCGACCCGCTCAATGGCGCGTGCCGCGAGGACGTTCTCATGTCCCCCGCCGATGCCCGCCGCCTCGGTCTCGAGGATGGCGACGAGGTCGAGCTCGCTCGCGGGGAGGTGCGCTACCGGGGACGTGTGAAGCTCGCCGCGATCAGGCCCGGCAACCTGCAGGTGCACTGGCCCGAAGGCAACGTGCTCGTCCCCAGGCGTGCCGCGGATCCGGAGAGCGGAACGCCGGACTACAACGCCGTCGTCAAGCTTTCCCGCCTCCCCGGCGTGTGAGAATTCCGGCCATCTCCGCTTGAGGTGACCCGCATCCCTCCTTCCGGGCCCGAATCCCCCGTACCCGTCGCGACCCTCGAGGAGACCCTCGCGCTGCCCCGCGCGCAGATCCTCGAGGTGCTGGACGAGTCCTACGCGAAAGAGCGTGCGGCCCGGCGGCAGAAGCGGCTCACCCCCGTGCCCGTGCCGCCCACGCCCGCCCCAGGCTTCGTGTGCGCCACTGCCCCGGTCGCCGTCCACAACGTCTTCTTCTTCGGCGACCTCCACGCCCGGTGGGTCGTCCCTCTCGCCATCGGCTATGCGATCTACGCCACGCTCTCCTGGCTCCTGCTCCGCACCTACTGGGAGAGGATCAAGGGTTTTCCGATCACCGACGTCTTCCTCGCGACCGACCTCGTCGCCTGGACGTTCGCCGTCCTCGCGTCGGGAGGCACGAAGAGCTGGATCTTCTGGATCCTCATCTTCCGGGTCGTGGACCAGGTGACCACCACGGCGCGCCGCACGCTCTTCTGGGGGCTCGCCGGCATCGTCTGTTACGGGGCCCTGGTCTTCGGTCTCTTCCTCACCGGCACGCAGGTCGCCTGGGGCGCCGAGTCGGTCAAGATCTTCGCCCTCCTCGCGACGGCCACGTACGGGTCACTCGCGGCGCGTCCGCAGGAGGTGCTCCGCGCCTCGCACCGGGCCGCCAACCAGATTTCGCGGGACCTCATCAAGCAGCTCAACGAGAAAACTCGCCAGCTCGAGGAGGCGCGCGCCCGGGCCGAGGCCGCGAGCGTCGCCAAGAGCACGTTCCTCGCGAACATGTCCCACGAGCTCAGAACACCGCTCAACGCGATCATCGGGTACAGCGAGATCCTGTCCGAGGACCTCGACGAGCGCGGCCAGAAGGACCTCACCGCGGACGTTTCGAAAATCCGCCTCGCGGGCAAGCACCTCCTCGAGCTCATCTCGGAAATCCTGGATCTCTCGAAGATCGAGGCGGGGCGGATGGAGCTCTTCATCGAGGACGTGGATGCCAGGAGCCTCGTCGAGGGAGCCGTCGCGACGGTGCGTCCCGTGGTCACGAAGAACGGCAACGAGCTGGTCGTGAACCTCCCGGACGATCTGGGAAATCTGAAGACCGACGTCGTGAAGCTGCGGCAGATCCTCATGAACCTGCTCTCGAACGCGGGCAAGTTCACGCAGAAGGGAACGGTGACGCTCACGGTCGAGAGACGGGAGGCGGAGGTCGTCCTGAGCGTCCTCGACAGCGGGATCGGAATGACGCCCGACCAGGCCGCGCGCCTCTTCCAGCCGTTCGTGCAGGCCGACAGCTCGACCTCCCGGAGGTTCGGAGGGACGGGCCTCGGGCTCGCGATCTCGAAGAAGTTCTGCCAGATGCTCGGCGGCGACGTCCTCGTCGAGAGCGCTCCCGGCGCCGGCTCGAGGTTCGTCGTGACCCTCCCGCTGAAGGCGCCGGCGGCGGAGATCCGTCCCATGCACACGGGGGCGCAGGGGCAGTCGCGGCGCCGCAGCGGCTCGCTCCGCAAGGGAGAGGTCCTCGTCATCGACGACGACCCCGCCTCGCGCGACCTCGTGGCCGGGATGCTCGAGCGCGAGGGCTTCAAGGTCACGCTGGCCGAGTCCGCCGCCGAGGGGCTGAAGCTCGCACGGGAGAAGAAGCCCCACGTGATCACGCTCGACGTGATGATGCCTGACGAGGACGGCTGGTCTGTCCTCGACAAGCTCAAGAGCGGCACCCTCACGAGCATGATCCCCGTGGTCATGGTGACCGTGGTGGACGAGCCCGCGCGCGCCCGCGATCTGGGCGCCGACGGCTACCTGCTCAAGCCCGTCGACCGCGAGCAGCTCGCGGCGCTCATCAAGAAGCTCGTCCTCTCCTGACGGAGCGGGCCGTCCCATACACTCCGCGCCCGATGCCCAAGCGCACCGACCTCCACTCGATCCTCGTCCTCGGGTCCGGCCCCATCGTGATCGGCCAGGCCTGTGAATTCGACTACTCCGGTACGCAGGCGTGCCGCGTCCTCAGGCGGGAGGGGTACCGGGTCGTTCTCGTGAACTCCAACCCCGCGAGGATCATGACCGACCCGGAGTTCGCGGACGCCACGTACATCGAGCCCCTCACCCTCGAGACGGTCGCCAAGGTCATCGAGAAGGAGCGTCCCGACGCGCTCCTCCCCACCGTGGGCGGCCAGACGGCGCTGAACCTGGCCGTCGCGCTCCACGAGGCCGGGGTCCTCGCGAAATTCGGCGTCGAGACGCTGGGCGCCTCGGTGGCCTCCGTGAAGCTCGGCGAGGACCGGCTCCTCTTCAAGCAGGCGATGCAGGAGTCGGGGGTCGACGTTCTGCTCTCGGGTCTTGCGCGGAGCTACGACGAGGCCCTCGAGATCGCGAGGCCGTTCGGCTTCCCGGTGGTCGTGAGGCCCTCGTTCACGCTGGGCGGCTCCGGCGGCGGCATCGCGTTCAACGTGGAGGACTTCGAGCACATCGTGCGGCGGGGCCTCGTCCTCTCGCCCGTCCACGAGCTCCTCATCGAGGAGTCGGCCCTCGGGTGGAAAGAGTTCGAGCTCGAGCTCATGCGCGACACGGCGGGGACGACCGTCGTCGTGTGCTCCATCGAGAACCTCGACCCCATGGGCGTCCACACGGGCGACAGCATCACCATCGCGCCGCAGATGACGCTCTCGGACGTCGAGTACCAGGCGATGCGCGACGACGCCAAGACGGTCATCGCGAAGGTCGGCGTCGCGACGGGCGGCTCCAACATCCAGTTCGCCGTGCATCCCGAGACGGGGCGAAGGGTCGTCATCGAGATGAACTGCACGGGGCACTGCTGCGTGGCCGGGTCCTCGTTGCGTGTGGCGACCTCGAGGCCGACCAGGTCGCCGGGGTCTCCGTACGCGTTCAACTCGACCGTGCCGTTGCTGAACGACTGGTACGGCACGTCGGTGAAGACGCCGGTGTCGATGACGGTGGCGGGAATCGGGTGCATGCCGGCGACGCAGGGCGTCTGCTCCGCCGCGGCCA
>CAZXSG010000233.1:5488-6483 GCA_964643185.1 uncultured Holophagales bacterium | reverse complement strand
GGCGCCGCTGTTCGCTCGAGCGGGCGACGCGGGAGCCGGGGCTGGCCGCGGCCGGGGCCTACTACGGCGCTCCGCCGTCCGAGCCCGAGAAGATCGCGAAGATCAAGGCTCCGGTGCTCGGCAACTTCGGCGGGGAAGACAAGGGCCCGTCACCCGAGACCGTGAAGGGCTTCGAAGCCGCGATGAAGAAGGCCGGGAAGACGATCGACGTGAAGATCTTCGAGGGCGCGCCGCACGCGTTCGCGAACGTCAACAATCCCTGGAAGGGCTACCGCGAGGCGGCCGCGAAGGAAGCCTGGCAGCGCACCCTGGGCTGGCTCGCGAAGTACCTCAAGGCCTGACCAGCTCAGGAGCTACTTGCCGATCCCGCGGACGCGCAGGAGCTTGCTCCCGGAGACCTCCGTGACGAGCAGCGTGCCCGCGGGGCCGGTCGAGGGGTAGAGGGGGCCGGCGCCTTTCGGCAGCGGCACGAACGACAGACGCCGTTCCCCTCGATGCGCCCGAGGCGAGCCGAGAGCGGCATGCCGAACCACAGGGCGCCGTCGGGCCCCTTGGCGATGCCCGCCGCGCCGCCGGGTAACGAGATCTCCTTCGTCTCGCCCGACGGCGAGAGCCTGACGATCTTCGGCGCGTTCGACATGACGATCCACAGGAAGCCGTTCGCCTCGGCGATGGCTTCAGGGCGGCCGTTCGCGACGGGGAGCGGGAACTCCTTCGCGTCGCCCTCCGGCGTCACGCGGAGCACGGAGCCGGCGTGGCGAAGCGTCACCCACAGCGCGCCGTCGGGACCCGTGACGAGACCGGCAGGCTCGCCGTCCTTCCGCGCGAGAGGAAACTCCGTGACGACGCCGTCCGGAGCGACGCGCGCGAGCCGGCCCGCGCCGGTGAGCGTGATCCAGACGTTGCCGTCCGGGCCCTTTGCGATGGCCGTGGGGTCCGAGAGCGCCGTGGGAATGGCGAACTCCGCGAGCGTGCCGCCTTCGGGGGTCGGGACC
>CAZXSG010000233.1:0-5478 GCA_964643185.1 uncultured Holophagales bacterium | reverse complement strand
GGGGGGGCCGGCGGGATGGGGACTGTCTGGAGCGTGCCGCCTGCGGGGACGCGGCCGACCTTGTTGCCCGACAGCTCCGTGAACCACATCGGCCCGCCGGAGCCCGCGGTGATGCCGAACGGCTCGGCGGAGGGCGTCGGGATCGGGACCTCGCGCACCGAGCCGTCCGCTGCGACGCGGGCGAGGCCGTTGCCTCTCTGGAGGGTGACCCACACGGCGCCGTCTTCGCCCTCGGCGAGGTGAAGGGCGCCGCCGTCTTTCGGGAGCGCGATCTCGTCGACTGTGGGCGCCGAGGCGGACGCCGCGCTCATCGCGGCGGCGGAAAGGAATGACATCGCGACCGTGAGAGCCGTCGTCCGGAATCCGGGCATGGACCCCTCCTGCAAGCTCGTTTACGCCTCGTTCATGAACCCGCGGTGAAGCTCTCCTCCTCGGAATGGTCCAGCACGTGATCCATTTGGCTCCGCGCGAGCCGCGCCGCCAGCGACTCGAATTCCTTGTCGTGGCTCGCGTGCTCGACGAGGAGCGCGACCTCGAGGGCGAGCCCGGCCGTGAACGCGAGGCGACGGGCCCCGGCCTCGAGCCGAGCGGGATCGCCGGTCTTGCGGGCGTCGTGGAGCCAGGCGTCCGCGTGCTCGAGCGCCGCCCGCGCCTTCGACGCCGCGCGCGAGAGACGGTTCGTGGTCGCTCGCGCGGTGGCCCGCGCGACTTCCCGCAGGAGGACGCCGAGGTCCTTTCCGGCGAGCGCCCGGAGCAGATCCAGCGAAAGAACGTTCGTCGTGCCCTCCCAGATCGGCAGCACCTGCGCGTCGCGGAGAAGGACCGGGAGTCCTGTGTCCTCCACGTAGCCCGCGCCGCCGAACGATTCGAGGACCTCGCTCGCGACCGCGACGGCCTGACGCGCGGTGAGGAGCTTGGCGAGCGGGGTGAGAACGCGGAGCAACAGGGCCTCTTCCTCTCCGATCTCGTTCGCCTCGCTCTTCCCGAGCAGCGCGGCAACGCGGAAGGTCAGGAGGAACGCTCCGGCCGTCACGGCCTCCACGTCCCGCAGGGTCTCTTCGTGGAGCGGCTTTTGAGAGAGCGGCCCGCCGAACGCCACTCGCTTCGCGGCATAGCTCCGCGCGAGCATCGCGGCGCGCCGCATGCCGGCCACAGCGGCCACGGAGTTCCAGAGCCGGGTGACGTTGAGGAGCGGGGTGATCGCCCGCACGCCCCCGTCGAGGCCGGCGACGGGCAGGGCCAGTGTGCCCTGCAGATCGATCTCCCCTGTGGGCAGCTTGCGCGTTCCGAGCTTGTCCTTGAGCCGGTTCACCGTCAGGGCATTGGGCCGCCCGGCGGCGTCGCGGGTCTCGAGGTAGAAGAGCGCGAGGCCCGCGCCTCCGGGCCCATTGCCCTCGGGACGGGCGAGCGTGAGCGTCATCTCGCTCGAGGCCGCCGACGTGAACCACTTCGTCCCGAAGAGCCGCCAGACGTCGCCGTCCCGCTTCGCGACGGTCTCCGAGAGGCCGACGTCACTGCCTCCGGTCCGCTCGGTCATCCACTGTCCGGAGGTCCACATGTGGGCCGGATCGCGCGAGGTGAGCCGGGGAACGGCATGCACCACGAGTGCCGCGTTGCCCGAGGAGAGGAGCGTGCGCGCGGCGCCGTCGGTCATCGCGAGGGGACAGGAATAGATGTCGCTCGAGGGCTCGAAGAGATGCACGAGCGCGAGCTGATGCAGCCTCGAGAAGCGTCCGTGGCGCCTTTCGTAGGCCGTGGCCACGAGACCCTTCTCCGCCGCGATGCGTTTGGCGCGTTCCCACAGAGGCGTCAGCGCGATGTGGTCGATGCGGTTGCCCCAGGGGTCGAAGGGCGTGAAGACGGGCTCCTGGAGCCGGTCCTCGAGCTTCAGCCGATACAGCTCGCCGCCCGAGAGCTCGCCCATCTCACGGAGCTCGGGCTGAATCTCCGTGAGCACCTCGGCGGGCAGCTCCCGGGCCAGGAACGACTGAAGGAGAGGGTCGTCGTCGTAGGTATTGCCGAGCTCGGGGGGCGACTGGAAGAACGCCATGCCCGAAGGCTACTCCTGAGGCCGGAAAATTCAGCGCGCCGGAGGCGTTTCCCGGCCCGGAGGGCTGAACAAATTCAGGGCGCGATCGGCAGGCCGGGGCGGCGACACCATTCGCTGAAGGAACCGTTGTAGAGCCGCGCCCCGTGCAGGCCTGCGCGGTCGAGGGCGAGAAGCGTATGACAGGCCGTCACGCCCGAGCCGCAGTGGACGATGAGGCGCTCGGGCGGGATATCGCCGAGAACGCGTTCGTAGAGCGCGCGCAGCTCCTCCGCGGGACGGAAGCGGCCGCCGGGCGCGAGGTTCTCGCTCAGAGGGACGTTGACGGCACCCGGGATATGCCCCGCGACCGGGTCGATCAGCTCTTCCTCGCCGCGATAGCGCACGGCCGCGCGCACGTCGAGGACGACCCAGCTCGGATCGGTGCGGCGCGCGTCGACGTCCTCCAGCGTGGCAAGGGGCGCGTCGAAGCCCCTTGGAGGGTAGGTCGTCTTGACCGCAGTTACGGCCGGTGCGGGAGATGCGCTCAGAGAGCGCCCGCCCGCGACCGCTGCGTGGAGCCCGCCGTCGAGCACGTAGACCTCGCGATGCCCGATCGCGCGCAGCATCCACCAGGCGCGCGCCGCCGCGTTGGCGCCGCCCTGATCGTCGTACACCACGACGGTGTGCGCGGGTGTGATGCCGAGCCGGGACAGCGTCTCCGCGAAGTCCTCAGGGGACGGCAGGGGATGCCGGCCGCCCTGGCTCGCGTCGGGAGCCGGTCGCGCGAGGTCGCGGTCCAGGTCGATGTGCCGGGCGCCCTCGAGGTGGCCGCGTTCGTACGCCTCCCGTCCCTTGGGTCCGCTTCGGGCATCGAGGAGCACCAGCGTGGGGAGCGTGGCGAGGTCTTCGACGCTGACGATCGGGTCCGTGCGGTGCGCAGTCGACATCCCAGGAGGCTAAGGCAAGTCGACGGTAAGGTCAGCCCCTTCTCAGGAGGACGACCGCCGACGCGGCGACGAGCGCCGCGAGGAGCGCTCGAATGCCGTCCGCGAGATCGGGGATCGTGGGCACGATGAGGGCGACCGCAGACGACGAAAGACGCAGGGCGAAGGCGTCCGCCCCGCCGCCGAAGATCGGCTGCAGTGGCGCCGCGAGCGGAAACGTCGAGGAGCGCGTCGTGCCGAAGAGCCAGGGCTCCGAGGTCCCCGAGAGGAGCCCCGCGAGGGCCGCGTCTTCCGCGCCGCCGCCGATGGGCCCGAGCGACTCGACCGCGAGCGCGGGGCCGAGCACCGCGAAGAGAGCGTCCGAGGCCCCGCCCGCGAAGCCCGCCTGGGGCGCGTTCAGCACTACGAGGTTCGTCGACGAGGTCTGTCCGGCGAGGAGCGTGCGAGCGTCCGCGGCGCGCGTGAGGGCGTGGATCCGGTCGTCGCCGTTCCCGCCGAGAAACGACCCGAACGTCACGCTTCCCGCTCCCGATGCCGCCGGGTCGACGCGCACGAGGAAGCCGTCGTTGGGACCTCCTCCGTACGCAGGCTGTATGGGCAGCAGCGAGGGGAAGTCCGTCGACGCGGTCTGGCCCGCGACGAGCACGGTGCCCGAGGGCTCGAGGACGAGCGCGTTCGCTCGGTCGGTCTGGCTGCCGCCGAGGAACGTGCCGTAGAGGAGCGTCGCGCCCGAGGCCGAGAGGCGCGCGAGGAACGCGTCGGTGTCGAGCGGCGTCGAGGAGTAGGCCGTGCCCGTGAGCGGGAAGTCCGTGGAGCGCGTGCCGCCCGCGAGGAACACCGTTCCCGCGGCGTCCACCCCCACGGCGAACGCGGCGTCGTTTCCGGCGCCCCCCACGTAGGTGGTGAAGACGTTCTGGTCGAGGCCCGCCGAGAGGCGCGCCGCGAACGCGTCGAACGCGCCGCCACGGTAGCCGCTCTGGAACGCGCCAGGTGTGACGGGCAGGTCCGTCGACGAGGTGCGGCCCGAGATCACCGCGCGGCCGGCCGCGTCGATCGCGAGCGCGTTCGCGCGGTCCGCGCCGTTCCCGCCCAGGTACGTCGCGGCAAGGAGAGCGCCGCTTCCGCCCGAGAGCCGCGCGACGAATGCGTCGGCGCCGCCGCCATGCGTCTGTTGAAGGGCGCCCGCGGTCGCGGGGAAGTCTGCCGACGAAGTCTCTCCCGCGACGACGACGTCGCCCGCGGCGTCCACGGCGAGGGCGAGCGCGGTATCGGTGCCCGCGCCCCCGAGGCGCACGGCCCACAAGACGGTCGAGCCCGTGGGGTCGAGCTTCACCACGAACGCGTCGCTCGATCCCCGCAGAGCGCCTGGTGCGCCCGTGAACGCTCCCGAGGCCGTCTCACCGGCCACGATCACGTTGCCCTGCGCGTCCCTCGCCGCGGCGTTGGCTGAGTCGTCGCCCGCGCCGCCGAGGAACGTCGAGAGCGCGATTCCGAGCGCCGCCACCGCTGCCGTCGCCGGATCACTCACAGCATGAATCCCAGATCGGGCGTCGAGAAGCGCGAGAGAAGGGGGAACACGTTGCCGAGCTCTGCGGCGGGGACGCCGAACCAGGTGGCGAGCGTGGCGGCGTACTGGTCCACGGAGGCCGTCGGGATCCAGCGGCCGCGCGAGTCCGTGTCGTTCGGGCCGCCCAGCGTGAGCTGCGGAAACGGCGAGCCGTTCGGGCCGTTGACGCCGTAGAAGTCGCCGCCCCGGACCGCACCGCCGAGGACGAGCTGGTGGTTGCCCCAGCCGTGATCGGTGCCCACGGAGCCGCCCGAGCCCGAGGGCTGAAGCGTGCGCCCGAAGTCCGACAGCGTGAACGAGGTGACTCGGTTCGCGACGCCCAGCTCCACGGTCGCGTCGTAGAACGCCTTGAGCGCGTTCGAGAGGTCGGTGAGCCGGTTGCCCTGATCGGTTATCCGGTTCGAGTTCGTGTCGAACCCGCCGAGCTGCGTGAAGAAGATCATCCGGTTGAGCGAGAGCTGCGCGGCCGTCTAGTTGAGCTTGATGACCTTTGCCACCTGCTTGAGCTGGTTGCCGATGCCCGTCGTGGGAAAGACCGTCGTGAGCACGGGGTCCGTGGCGAACGCCGCGCTGATGTCGAGAGCCTGCTGCATCGCGTCGCTCGCCGACGCGATGAGCACGGCACTGACGTCCTGCGTGCGGAGCTGGTCCATGGCCGCCCGGCGCGCGACGGACTCGGCCGAGGCGTTGAAGCCCGAGAGCACGAGCACCTGGTTGAGCGCGGTGGGTGCGGCGGCGATCGCGAGCGGCTTCGTGATCGCTCCCTGCCCGTAGACCTGCGTTCCGGCCACGGACGTGACGACGGGGTAGGCGCTGCCGCCGTTCAGGGAACGCACCTCGTCGGCCACGAGGCCGCCCCAGCCGGTCTGCGTCTTCACGTCGGAGCGGGCCGTCTGGTACTGGATCACCTGGTCGGAGTGTGAGAAGAGCTGGTAGGG
>CAZXSG010000232.1:0-6543 GCA_964643185.1 uncultured Holophagales bacterium | reverse complement strand
CCGGCGGTGCGGAACGCGAGGCGGAGAGGCGCGGGCATCCGGAGCGCGTCTTCTTCCATTGTGGCTCGAATGTTCGTAACCCGAACGTTCGTGCTAATTTCGGATCCGGTCTGGGCCATGGTGCGCCTCCTGTTGCGTCGGATGTGTGTTGATAGGTTCGGGCTATGGGATCGAGGGTGTTGGGCCCTGCTCCGGCAAATACGCTTCAGCTCGTTTTGCGGGAGCGGAGAACGAGGTCCTCGAAGGCCCGGCGCGTGCGCGCGGTGGCCTCCGGATCGCGGAGCAGGCGGTAGGAACGGTGCCCGGAGACCATGATGCCGTAGAACTCGAACGCGAACTGGGCGGGATCCACGCCTTCGTGGAAGTGCCCTTCCTTGACGGCCGCGCTCACCATGTTGGCCGTGAGGTCCAGGAAATCGCGCTCGAACGCCACGAGGCGGTCGCGCGCCGGACCGGGCTTGTCGTCCAGCTCGGCCGAGGCCGACATGAACACGCAGCCGCCCGGCAGGCCGCTGCGCTTGGGCCAGTTCAGCCAGCTCTCGAACAGCGCGCGGATGCGCGGCTCGCCGCGGGGGGTCGCCAGCGCAGGCCGGAGGACGACGTCGACGAAGCGCTGCGCGGCGAACTCCAGCACGGCGACCTCGAGCGCATCCTTGGACTTGAAGTGAGCGAAGAGGCCGCTCTTGGAGAGGGACAGCTCCTGCGCGAGGTTTCCGATCGAGAGACCGGAGAGCCCGACCTCCGAGGCCCGCGCGATGGCGTGCTCGAGGATGGTCTGCTTGGTGGTCTCGCCGCGGCTCACGGAGGGCAAGATAGAACGACCGTTCGCATTTGTCAAGGGATCCAGTTCCGGAACATGAGGAAGGCGCCGATGGCCAGCACGAAGAACCCGAAGACGCGCTTGAGGCCTTTCTGCGAGAAGCGTCCCGCGAGCCGTTCGCCGAAGAAAGCGCCCGCTCCGGACACCGCGAGGAATCCGGCCAGGAGGGGGCCGTGCCCTCCCTGGAGCGGCAGGTGGCCCACGAGGCCGGCGAAGGAGTTCATCGCGATGACCACGAGGGACGTGCCCACGGCGCGCCGCATCGGCAGCCCGGCGAAGAGAACGAGCGCCGGCACCCCGAGGAAGCCGCCGCCGACGCCCAGGAAGCCCGTGAGAGCGCCGACGAAAAAGCCCGCGATCAGGGACGCGAGGCGCCGCGCGGGCCGCGCGGGACCCTCCGCCTCCGAGCGCCCGCGGATCATGAACGCGCCCGCGACGAGCATCACGCCGCCGAAGATGAGGAGCAGCGTCCCGGGGGCCACGAGGTGGGTGAGCCGCGCTCCCAGGATCGCGCCCGCCATGCCCGAGAGGCCGAAGAGCAGCGCCGCGGCCGTGTCCACCTGACCGCTCCGGCGGTGCAGCAGCGCCGCCAGGACGCTCGTGCCGCCGACGATCGCGAGAGACAGTGGAACCGCCTCGTGCGGATCGATGCCCGCCACGTAGACGAGGATCGGCACCGCGAGGATCGAGCCGCCGCCGCCGAGGAGTCCCAGGGAGAGCCCCACGAGGCCCGCGAGAACCAGGGCGAGAGCGAGAGAGAGGCTCAATTCCTTCCACTCTCGCATGGGCCTGGCTTCTGCGGAAGCCGAGCGAAAGCCAGCCCGAAAGCTGGCATCCTCCACGCACACATGTCCGTTCCCTGGGCGTCCCCGAAGCGCGCGGCGCTGGTGATCGTGCGATCCGCGGCCATCGGCCTCGGGCTGGGCCTCCTGCTGTATGCGGTCGGCATCATCAAGCAGCTCTGGATCTCCGTCGCCATCCACCTCGTCTTCACCACCGTGATGTGGCCGGCGTTCGAGCTTCTCGCCCCCTGGTATCACCCCCCCGACCGGGGAGAGCGCTCGCCGGCGCACGTCGCTCTCGTGACGCAAGCGCGCATCCTGGGCCTCTTCACGGTGCTCGTGGCGCTCTGCCTCGTGCTGATCTACCTCCTCACGGGCATCAACTTTCTGCGCTACCCGATGATGATCGTCTTCTCCTATCTCTTCGGGCTCTCGATCACCACGTTCATGAACTCGCTGCACACCACCTCGAGCATGGTGGAGAGCGAAAGGGCGCGGGCCCGCGCCGAAGTGGACAAGCTGCGCTTCGAGATGCTCGAGGCCGACGTGGCCCGCAAGACGGCCGAGCTCGAGGAGGCTCGCGCGCTCCAGACCTCGATGCTCCCGCTCGCGCCTCCCGCGCACCCGCACTTCTCGCTCGCGTTCGGCATGCGCACGGCCACGGAGGTCGGCGGCGACTACTACGACGTGCGCGAGACCGCCGACGCGCTCGAGCTCGTGCTCGGCGACGCCACGGGGCACGGCACGAAGGCGGGTCTCCTCGTGGTCGCGGCCAAGACGCTGTTCCAGACGGAGATCGCCAAGAGCCTGCCGTCGGCCGCTCTCCATCGCGCGAACGCGGGCGTGAAGAGCCTGAACATGGTGCGCATGAACATGGCGCTCACGCGCGTTTCGGCGCGGCCCGGGCGGCTCTCGATCTCGGCCGCCGGGATGCCGCCGGCGCTCCACTACAGCGCGGAAGACGGCAAGGTCCTCGAGATCGCGCACCAGTCGCCGCCAACGGGGCAGATGCGGCGCGCCGTTTACACCGACACCGAGGTCCCGTTCGCACCCGGGGACCGGCTCGTCCTCTTTTCCGACGGCTTTCCTGAGTGCCAGGACCCGAACGGCGATCCCCTCGGCTACGAGGCCGCGTGCGACGCCTTCGAGCGCGTCGCCACACGGCCGCCCGAGGAGATCGTGGAGGCCCTTTTCCTCCGCGCCGAGGAGTGGGCCGCAGGCCGCCCCTTCGACGACGACGTGAGTTTTCTGGTTCTGGCCGCGCGATAGCTGCCCGTTAGAACTGCAGGCCGATCGACACCGGGACCATCACGAAGTCCACGGGATCGAGGATCACGCGGTGGTACCGGGCCTCCGCGAACACGGTGACCGAGCCGACCTTGAGGCCCACGCCGGCCCCCGCGTTCCACCCGAACTCCTTGCTCTGGGCCGTGAACGTGGCGCCCGAGACCCCGGTGACCGAGCCGTCGAACTTCAGGTCGTAGTAGCCGACGCCGCCGATGAGGTAGGGCTTGAGGAGGGGCAGCGGAATGCGCACGACGGCATTGCCCGTGCCCGCGAGGATGCGTCCGTTGGACGAGAAGCCCGCGGGCGTGTCGGCATCGAGGCGGTGGTACGAAGCGTCGACGCGCACGCTGATGGGCATCACCGGCACGAGCCATTCGATCGAGACGGTGCCGTGATAGCCAGACTTCAAGGCGTCGCCCGCGGCGTCGAGCGGCACCGAGACTCCGCCGGCTCCGCCGAACTTGAACTGGGCCTCGGCCTCACGCGCGCTACCGGCCAGGAAAAGCACGAGGAAAGCCACGGACCTGACGAGGCTTGCGCGATTTCGGATCTTGACGGCGAGAAATGGCTCAATCACAATCTCATTATGTCACGCGCTCGGGCGCGAAATCACAATGGAGGCGAAGAATGAAGATCGGCCGGCTTCTGTCCCTTCTCGTGGTCTGCCTGTTGAGCCCCGAACTGAGGGCAGATTGCAGCACGACGTGTTTCCTTCCCATTTCCGGAGGCGGCTTCTGCGACGGCCTCAAGTCTGTATCGGATCAGACGTGGGTCTCCTGCGAGGACGGTCTTGCGCAGGCCATACGGAACCGCTGCGAGATGATGCCGTCGAGCAATGAGAACTGCTGCACGTATCGGTCTCAGTTCTGCTCCTGGGTGACACCACACAGGCGCGAGTTCTGTGCGTACAACGTTCTGACGGAGACGAACCCTTGTTGACGGTCATGAGAGAAGCAAGAGCTTCGGTGATCGTCGCAACGGTCGCGACCGCATTCCTTCTGACCTCCTCTGTGGACGCGCGCGCCGCTTCCGACAGTCCCCCATCCGCGCGATCGATTCACGCAAAGCAGCTCCTCGGAGGCGTGGATCCGGACAGCATCGTGCGGGTGATCGGCCTCGGAAGAGGCGAGAGGGTCATCGTCTCGCTGGCGGATCCCGTGGCTGGCGAGAGATCGCCCATGATCGGTGACCGGGTTACGGCAGAGGGGCGGAGGGGCCAGCAACTCGTGGCCTCAAACGAGCTGCGAAAGGCCGGGATCACAGACGTCCTGCCGGGGCAGCGGGGACAGGTCTACTTCGCTGCGGTCTCGCCGGACCGCCGGAGCGCGGCCATGACCGTCGGGTTCCGAAGCGCTTCGGGCGCGGCCCGGCGCGCCCTGATCCTGTTCGACGTCGCCGAAGGGAACGTCTGGGTTGCACGAGCGGCCACGATTCACCGCGCGGCAATTGCCGACGTCGCATTCACCGAGAACGGAGTCGTGGCCAACGCGTTCGATGTCCAGGATCCGGAGGGACCGTCGATCACGTACTTCGATCTCGACGGAAAGGTCCTCGGCGACTACTTCGCGAGACCCCAGACCGACACGGAGTTCTTCCGGACACGCTTACAGTCACTGGGCTCCAACCGGTTCGCGCTGGTGTCCCTCGAATCGGGTGCGGTGACCGCTTTCGAGACCAAGTCTGTCGCCGGGGGCGCTCCCCGCGTGGAGGTCGCCTGGTCTCGCGACGCCCTCCCGCGAGAGGGTGCGTGGGGGTTCCCGGAGGACCGGCATCAGTTGATCGTCGTCGGTACGGACGGATCCAGGGTCGTCGTGAGTGACGTGCCCCGGCTCAAGAGGTCGCGCGTGCTCTGGATCTCGGGCGATTCGACACGGCCCACCCCCGCAGACGCCTGGATCACGGACCGGCCCTGGAATACTCCGTTTGCTTCCGAGGGAAGCGTGTTCGGAGCGTCACCGCTCGCCCTCGATGCGGGCAGCGATTCCCAGGCGAGCACGCTGGAGCGCGCTCCCCTCTGGCGGCCCAGGGAGCCCTCCTCGCTCAGCAGCGAAAAGTAGTTCTTCGAACCGTGGAGCGCGGAGGGCTTGCCTCCCGCTCCACGTGGGTTCAAGCCTCCCTGTAGTACGTGAGGCCCTCGTGGGCCGTGGAAACCTGCGTGCCCGCCTCGCCGCGGGTGATCTTCTCGATCTCGGCGAGCGCCCCGATGGCGGCCGTCTTCCCGGTGCGCCGCGCGAACTCGATGGCGCTCTCCACCTTGGGGCCCATCGATCCCGCGGCGAAGTCGAACGCCTCCAGCGCGTCGGGGTGCGCCGTGCGAATCCGCTTCGCCCCCGGCTTTCCCCAGTTCAGGCAAACGGCGTCGGCGTCGGTCGCCATCACGAAGAGGTCGCACTCGAGCTCGCGCGCCATGAGCGCGCTCGCGCGGTCCTTGTCGACCACGGCCTCCACGCCGCGCAGCTTGCCGTCCTCGCCGTACATCGTGGGGATGCCGCCGCCGCCGGTGCAGATCACGATGACGCCCTTCTCGAGCAGCCACCGCACCGGTCGGATCTGGAAGATGCGCTTCGGCAGCGGCGAGGGCACCACCCGCCGGAACGAATCCCCGTCGGGCGCGAAGTGCCAGCCCTTCTCCGTTGCGAGGAGATCGGCGTCCTCTCTCGTGTAGAGCGGCCCGATGGGCTTCGACGGCTTCTGGAAGGCCGGGTCGTTCGGATCCACCTCGGTCATCGAGAGGATCGTCGCGAAGGGCTGCTCGAACGGCAGGATGTTGCCCAGCTCCTGCTCGACCATGTAGCCGATCATGCCGTCGGTCTGCGCGCCCAGGACGTCGAGCGGGTACGTCTCGACCTTCTGGTAGGCCGCGCCCTGGAGCGCGAGGAGGCCCACCTGCGGCCCGTTGCCGTGCGTGACGATGAGCTCGTGGCCGGTGCCGAGCGGCGCGATCGCCTCGGCCGCGATCTTCACGTTCTTCCTCTGGTTCTCGGCCGTCATCGCCTCGCCCCTTCGGAGGAGCGCGTTGCCGCCGAGAGCCACCAGAATTCTCAAGCCAGCACCGCGACGAGGAGCGCCTTGATGGTGTGCATGCGGTTCTCGGCCTGGTCGAACACGACCGACGCCTTCGACTCGAACACGTCGTCCGTCACCTCGAGGCCGTCCATGCCGTACTTCTGGAACAGCTCCTCGCCCTTCGTCGTGTCGCGGTTGTGGAACGCCGGGAGGCAGTGCAGGAACTTCGTGTGGGGTTTGAGCGTGGCCGCCATGAGCGCGGCGTTGATCTGGTACGGCTTCAGGATGCCGATGCGCTCGGCCCACTTCTCCGGAGGCTCCCCGAGCGACACCCACACGTCGGTGTACAGGAAATCGCAGCCCGCGACGGCGGCGAGGGGGTCGTCGGTGAGGAGGACCTTGCCGCCGGAGTCCTTCGCGAGGCCTTCCGCACGGGCCACGACCGCATCCTCGTTCCAGAGGGCCCTGGGGCCGCAGATGCGGACGTCCATGCCCATGAGCGCGCCCGCCAACATGAGGGAGTTCCCCATGTTGTTGCGCGCGTCGCCGAGATAGCAGAAGGAGATCTGCTCGAGCGGCTTCGTGCTGTGCTCCTCCATGGTGAGGAGGTCGGCCAGCATCTGCGTGGGGTGCGAGTCGTCGGTGAGC
>CAZXSG010000231.1:0-6564 GCA_964643185.1 uncultured Holophagales bacterium | reverse complement strand
CGGCCGGGGCTCACGGGCCTCGCGCAGGTGTGCCGCGCCGAGGGGATCATCGCGACCACCGACCTCGAGGCGTTCTATGCTCGCCGCCAGTCGATTCGCATGTACGCTTGGATCCTTCTTCGCACCTTTGGGTTGAACGTGGTGGGCCGAGAGCGCCGCCTCCATTGACGCTCGCGCGGGTTTCCCAAGAGCCAAGCCTCGTCCGCGCCACGCTGCGCGCGCTCATGGTGCCGCGGCGGCTCGTTCCCATCGCGCTCGTCGCGTCCTCGCTCGTCGCCGCGCAGGTGAGCCTCAGCCGGGATCCGCTCGGCACGCCGCTGAGCCTCCTCATGGTGGTCGCGTTCGTCACGCTCGCGCCGCTCTCCTGGCGCGTGCTCTTTCCCGCCGGCCTGGACCTCGCTCACGGAGCGATCCGTCTCGTGCTCTACGTGATCGTCGGCGCCGGCGTTGTGCTCACGCTGGGGGCCGTGGTGCCCAAGGTCACGGGCATGGGCGAGACGTTTCTCACGACGCGGCCCAGCCTCATCGTGTGCGGCATGCTGTTCCTCGTGGGAGGCTGGGCGCTCGCGCGGGACATCGGGCTCGAGGAGAGCCTCGACCGCGAGCGAAGACGCGCCGACCAGCTCGTGAAGGAGGCCGATCAGGCGCGGCTCCTCGCGCTCCGCACGCATCTCGATCCGCACTTCCTGTTCAACACTTTGAACGCGATTGCCGAGTGGTGCCGCGAGGATGGCGAGGTGGCCGAGCGCGCGGTGCTCCAGCTCTCATCGATGCTGCGGACGATTCTCACGGGGGTCCGCTCGGCCACGTGGCCGATCGCGAAGGAGCTCGAGCTCCTCTCGACGCTCTTCGATCTGCACCGGATGCGGGATCCGAACCTCTTCACGGTGAGCATCGATGTTTCCGCCGAGGCCCGCGACCTCGCCGTCCCGCCGCTCGTCCTCCTTCCGCTCGCCGAGAACGCCGTGAAGCACGGACCCGCCGCCGGGCACCGTGGGGAGATCGCCGTTTCCGTCACCCGCTCCGGGAGCCAGGCGACCATCCGGATCTCCAATCCCGGGCCCTATCGCGGACCGCGCGCGGGGAGCGAGGGCGTGCCGTCGGTCGTGGAACGGCTCCAGAGCGCGTTCGGCTCGGACGCTCGCTTCGACCTCAGGGCCGAAGGCGACAGGACCCTCGCCGAGCTGAGCCTTCCCGCGGCGGTGAGCGCGGCGTCCCTTGGCGCCGCGGGGGGCCTTTCGTGACTGGGACGCCGAGCGTTCTCGGGGTGGGCGACGAGCTGGTGGCCCGCAAGAGGCTCGGCCGCCTTCTCTCGGCCATCGACGGCATCGCGCTCGCGGGGGAGTGCGAGTCGGCCGAGCAGGCGCTCCGCCGGATTCGCGAGGGAGGGATCGATGTCGTGCTGCTCGACATCCAGATGCCGGGGCTGAGCGGTGTCGAGGCGCTCCAGCTCCTGGGCGACGCGGCGCCGTGCGTCATCTTCTGCACGGCGCATGCGGACTTCGCGGTGGACGCGTTCGCGGGCGGAGCCGTGGACTACCTGCTCAAGCCGATCGAGGCCGGGCGCCTCGCGAAGGCCCTCGAGCGAACGCGTCCGCGGGTTCCCGCGGGGTCCTCACGGCTGGCGCTCACGACGCCCCGCGGCATCGTGCTCCTCGCGCCCGCGGAGATCAGCCACGCCGTGCTGGAAAACGAAGTGGTCACCGTGTTCACGAAAGACGGCGCGCAGCACTTCGTCGACGCGACGCTGCAGGACCTCGAGAACCGCCTCCCCACGTCGTTCTTTCGCGCGCACCGCCGCGTGCTCCTGAACCTCGATCTCGTGGCGCGCCTCGAGACGGTGGATTCGGGCGGCTTCCGCGCCCAGATGGCGAACGGACAGGGCGTCACGGTGTCACGGCAGTCGGCCCGTGAGCTGCGGCGTGCGCTGGGACTGTCGCGGCCCGTGGAAGACGTCGAGCCGTAGACCTTCTCCCTGCTTCCTCGAGGAGAGAGAAGAGGCGACGGGCCGCGTCGGCCAACGGGATCCCGAGCGCCCGCAGCGTCGCGCGATGGTCGAGAAGCACGACGAGGGCGGCCGCGGTCCCGATCGCTCCCCAGGCGACTCGAAACACGAATCGCCGCGGCGCGGTCGCCGTCTGGGTGTGAAAGAAGTCGGCGTGGAACGCGAGGTGCCGCTCCTCGTCGGCGCAGAGCTCGCGGAGCGCTTCCCGAATGGCCGGGACGCGCTCGGCGAGGAGCCCGTAGAAACCCGCGCCCACGATCTCCGCCGCGAGGAGCACGAGCAGCTTGAGCCGTACGCCGAGAAGGCGCCGGGCCGAGACGAACAGCCCCTCCGTCCACGTCTTCTCGAGAAGCTTGCCGCCGAGCGCCTTCACGAGGCCCGCGAGGATGCGGGCGTGCCGGCCCTCTTCCTTCACGAAGAGCCCGAGCGCGACGCGGTAGTCGTCGTCGATGCCCGGGCTGCGCGCCTTCCAGATCTGCTGCGCGATGCGGCCTTCAGCGGCCTCGCCGAGCTGGAAGATGGCGAGGGAACGCGCGAGGGCCGTCCGTGCCGGCACGTCGCCCCAGGGACCGCTGCCGGACAGCGGGCGGGCCACGTTTCGTTCGAAGTGGGCTCTCCAGGGCTTCCAGTCCATCGGTGGCCTCCAACGGGACCACGATGGAGGCCCGCGCGCCCGGCCTTTCGCCGAAGGGGCCGAGGCGCTGCGGGAGAAGCTCGAGCGGTCGCGCAGTGGACCTGAACAGACTATCGGGCGTCCACGGTCAGTCCGGAGTCGTCGGCGAAGCGGCCCATGAGAGCCCAGCCCCCGAAGACGTCGGACACCACGACGACCAGCTCGTTGTCGCCCGCGACGAGAGGCAGGAAGACCGTCCCCTGGTCGTAGCCCACGACGCCGTCGCGCCGCGGCGAGTCGAAGCTGTAGCTGTCGTCGAAGAACGCCAGGGGAGTTCCGTTGAGGAAGACGGTCGCACTGTCGCTGAAGCCCAGGTCGAGCCGACGGAGTCCGGCCTTCGCGGCGCGCACGTTGACGCGCGCGGCAGCGGTCGCGCGCCGCGCGTTCTCCGCCAGCTTCACGTGCCGGTGCAGGATGACGAGGCCGCTCGGCTCGGCCGCGACCTTCTGGAACGTCTTCACGGAGGGCAGAGCGGGAACCGCAGACGCGGTGGGGTCCGGCAGGGCTTCGGAAAGCGCCCAGCTCCGGATCGCGCCCGGCATCGGCTTCGGTTCGTCCGGGGCGCTTGGGAGCGCGGGATCCACGACGCCGGGCCGCACCACGATGTTGGACATTGCGGCCGCGGGTCCCGGACCGGCGACGCCCTTGGGCACGAAGGCCTTGAACGCGATCCCGCCGCTCCGGGGCTCGTGAGCGAGCCGCGGGACGAAGAGGACGGGCTTCGTCATGTCGTTCACGAAGAGCGCCGCGCGACGCCCCGCGAACGCAACCTTCACGTGTGCGAGCGCTCCGGGCGTCAGCGTGACGGGGGCCGTTCCTCCGGGACCGTGGAACACCTGCCACTGGCTCGCGCCTTGGATCACAGGGGCGTACTGGGCCGCGTCGGAGAGGTTCGACTTGTGCGGGCGGAGATAGAACTCCTCGCCGTCGCCGTCGGCCGCCACGCGGAAGACCACATAGACGAACGACCGCCGGGGAGACATCGTGACGTCGAGCTCGATGACGCCGTCCTCGAAGGACACGTCGGGCCGCGACGCCGCCCCTGATTCCAGATGCAGAGCCTGCTGCGGCTCCGCCCCTCCGGGGCTACGCACCTGCTGAACGAACCGGGCGCCTTCGGGAGACAGCTTCCAAGCCGCATCCGCCGCACCGAGCGTGCGGGGAGCGCCGGGTTCCGCGGCGCAGAGCGCGAGCGGCGCGACGAGAACGACGATCAGGAGGAGGCCCGCGAGGAGGGTGGCGAGGCGGCGCATCCGGGCAGCCTAGGGGATCGCGTGGAACCGGGGAATGGACGGGGCGAGGGCGGGCTGGTACTTTTCGACGATGGCCCGGGCACGCGATCCGCTGGGCATCGACTTCCACCGCACGAAGTACGGTCGGGCGCTGGACGTCGACGCGGCCTACGTGAAGCACCTCCCCACGTTCGAGCGCACCGGCGTGCCGCACATCCTGACGTTCTACGACATCCTCCTCGTGACGCGGGGCACGGGCACGTTCGAGCTGGACGGCGCGCTCCACGAGGCCCGTCCGGGCGCGCTCTTCTTCTCGCGGCCCGGCGACCTGCGGCGACTGACGATCGATCCTCTCGACGGAGCGTGCGTGTTCTTCACCACGCGGTTCATCGACGAGGCGTTCCGGGACCCACGCTTCCTCGATCGCTTTCCGTTCTTCCGCGCGCACCGGCCGAGCGGGGTCCTCTTCCTCGAGCCGGTTCTCAAACGCACGTTCCTGACGCGGTTCCGGGAGATGACGGAGGAGATCGCGTCCCTCAGGAGAGATGCCGACGAAGCCCTCCGCGCCGTTTTGTGGGAGCTCCTCGTGCTCTCGAGCCGCGCCTACATCTCCCGTTGGGGAGAGCCCCGCCCCCACGGGAACCCGCTCGTGACGCGGTTCCTCGCGCTGGTGGAGAAGCACTTTGCTCGGGAGCGCCGCATTTCCGAATACGCACGGCGGCTGAAGGTGAGCCCCGGGCACCTGAGCGCCGCCTGCCGTGGCGAGCTCCGCGAGAGCGCGGGAAGGATCCTCCGCAAGCGCTGCGCACGGGAAGCCCGGATGCTCCTGGAGAGCGGTGACGTCACCGCGGCGGAAGCCGGCGCCCGGCTCGGCTTCGAGGATCCCGCGTACTTCGCGCGGTTCTTCCGCCGCGAAGTGGGGGAGGCGCCGAGCGCCTATCGCAGAAGGCGCTCGGAACGGCCCGCTACATCTCCTTGAGCGAACCCTCGTAGAACCCTTCGAGGATCGGCGCGTAGCGCTGCTCGACGACCTTCCGCTTCAGCTTCATGCTGGGGGTCAGCTCGCCGCTCTCCACCGTGAACTCCGAAGGCAGAATCGCGAAGCGCTTGATCGTCTCGTGCTTGGCGAGCCGGGCGTTCACGCCGTTGATCGCTTCCTCGATGAGCGCCCGCACCTTCTCGTGGTTCACGAGTTCCGGGAACGGCGTGTCGCCGAGGCCGGCGTCCTGGGCCCACGGACGGATCTCGAGCTCGCTGATCGTGATGAGCGCGGTGACGAAGTTGCGGTTGTTGCCGTGCACCACCGCCTGCGCGATGTATCGGCTCTGGAGGATGAGCTGCCCCCCGAGGTGCTGCGGCGCGACGTACTTGCCGCCGGAGGTCTTGATGAGGTCCTTCTTGCGGTCGGTGATCTTGAGGAAACCTTCCGCGTCCAGCTCGCCGATGTCTCCCGTGTGGAGCCAGCCGTCCGAATCGAGCATCTCGGCGGTCGCCTCGGGCATGCCGTGGTAACAGCGCATGAGGCCGCCGCCCTTGATGAGGATCTCGCCGTCCGCGGCGATCTTCACCTGCGTGCCAGGGAGCGGACGACCCACCGTACCGAACTTGCAGGCGCCGGGCAGGTTGAGGAACGTGCCCGCGCTCGACTCGGTGAGGCCGTAGCCCTCGAGGATCGTGAGGCCCATCGCGTCGAAGAACACGGCGATCTCCCTGGAGAGGGGCGCGCTGCCCGAGATGAAGAAGCGGAGCCTGCCGCCGAACGTGGCCTGGACCTTCTTGAAGACGAGCTTCTCGGCGATGGACCGCTTCAGACCGAGCAGGAAGCCGGGCTGCTTGCCTGCCTGCCCGAGGGCGGAGACTTCCTTGCCGACGCCGATCGCCCACTTGAAGATCTCGTACTTGAGGCCGCCGGTCGTCTGGGCCTGGCCGAGGACCTTGTTGTAGACCTTCTCGAAGATGCGGGGCACCGCGCACACGAACGTGGGCTTCACGGCCTTGAGGTTCTCGACGAGCTTGTCCACGCGTCCGTCGACGGCGGTGGGGAAGCCCACCACGAGCTGCGCCGCGCCGATGACCTTGCCGAAGACGTGCGCGAGCGGGAGCCAGAAGAACTGGAGGTCCGCGGGGCTCAGGATGTTCAGCTTCTGGACGGCCGTGCCCTCGTAGACCCAGCAGCCGTGCGTGAGCTCGACGCCTTTGGGCTTGCCCGTGGTGCCCGACGTGTAGATGAGCGTCGCGAGGCTCGAGAGACCCGGGTGCTTCGCCGCGGCTTCGAAGGCTCCCGGGTTCTTCGCGCCGAACTCGGCGCCCTTGGCCTCGAGGTCGGCGAGCGTGATCGCCCAGCCGTCGGCCGTGCCGGACCCGTCGAACACGACGACGTGCTTCACGCCCTTGAGATCGGCCTTACGGCTCACGAGCTTTTCGAGCTGGGCCTTGGTTAGAGAAGGAGGGGCCGAGAGCATCAAGCGGTCGACGAACGCCGGCGCGCGGTGCGCGATGGCGACCGCGATCGACGCGCCCGAGTGATGCCCGAAGAGGACGCACTTCTCGATCTCGAGTCGGCGAAGCGCTTCGAGCAGGACTTCCGCGTAGCGCGCGACCGTGGCCCGTTCAGGGAGCCCGTCCGTACCGCCGAACCCCGGCGTATCGGGCGC
>CAZXSG010000230.1:0-6570 GCA_964643185.1 uncultured Holophagales bacterium | reverse complement strand
GGAGTAGAGTCGCCACGCTTTGAACGTGCGGCGCATGGCCATCGTTGCGGTACCGCTGGCTCTCGCCGCGGTGATCGCGCTCTGGGTCGGGCGCGGTCGCGACGGCGGCGAGTCGCGCACGCCCCTGCCGGACTACGCGGTCTCGCTGGGCGGCGCCGACGCGGTGCTCGCGGGCCCGTTGCACGTTCGCTCTGTCGACGCGCCGTTCCGGATCGCGCTTCGCCCAGAAGAGCTTCAGGAACTTCTCGGCGTCCTCGTCGGTCGCGACGGCCTTCCAGGCCTTCTTCTCGTCGTCCGTGGCGAGATAGACGGCCTCCGGGGACTGATCCCAATCCTTGTACTTCACGAGAGCAACAGCAGCCAGGGCCTCGACCGTGAGGAGGGAGGCACAGGCGAAAACGGCGCAACGGGCGGTCAACCTCATCGACGCGTGATCCTTTCCGGTTCCGCGAGGGAACGCTTCGAAGACTATATCTCAGGGGTCCCTGCCGACTCCCCGCCGGAACCCTCGCCTTCCGGCCTTCTGCTCCGCGCTCCGGGAAACCGAAGCGGGGTTTTGCCTTGCGCCCCGCCGATCCGCGCATTCGTCCCACTTTGTCACGTTCCCAGGGGTGGTCCGGGCGTTGCAGTAGCGGCGACAACGGATAGGACGGCCTTCCGGTCCGCCACCTCCCCCCGGGGATCGTGGCCGGCTGGAACCGGTCAGGGAGCGACTGTGCTTCTTCTATGCGGCTCTCGCGAAAAACGCGGGGCTGGCCGGGGGGAGGGTCTGTCCGAGGACGAAAGGAGGATCGGTAGCGCCCTCGTTCGGAGCCCCCCAAGGACAGTCGACACATCAATTGTGAGGAGAGAATGAAACAAGAATCCACATCCCCGAATCTCGCGGCCCGGGCAGTCCTGCTGTCTCTGCTCGTGCTGGCGCCTCTCGCGACGGCCCAGCAGCAGACGGGCAACCTCTTCGGCAAGGTCACCGACGACGGTGGCCAGCCTCTGCCCGGCGTCTCCGTCTCACTGACCGGAGTCGGAGCCCCCCAGAACGCCGTATCGAACGCGAGCGGCGAATACCGCTTCGTCAACGTCTCACCCGGCACCTACACCGTGCGCCACGAGCTTTCGGGCTTCTCGGCCGTGACCCGGCCGAACGTCGTGGTCACGGTGGGCAAGAACACCGACCTCCCCATCTCGATGCGCCTCTCGAACGTCGAGGCGGCCGTGACCGTCGACGGCGGCGCTCCGCTCCTCGACACGCGAAAGATCTCGACCGGCGCGAGCATCAGCCAGCTCGAGCTGCAGTCGATCCCGTCGGCCCGCGACCCGTGGGTCGTCCTGTCGTCGGTGCCCGGCGTTCTCATGGACCGCGCCAACGTGGGCGGCAACGAGAGCGGCCAGCAGTCGAGCTACGTGGCCAAGGGCTCGAGCGGCAACGCCTCCACGTGGAACGTCGACGGCGTCAACGTGACGGACGTCGGCGCCGTGGGCTCCTCGCCCACGTACTACGACTTCGACAGCTTCCAGGAGATGCAGGCCGCGACCGGCGGCAGCGACATCACGCTGATGACGGCCGGCGCGAACCTCAACATGGTCACCAAGCGCGGCTCCAACGACACCAAGGGCTCCGGCCGCGTCTTCGTCACCGACAAGCGCTTCCAGTCGGACTCGAGCAACGACGAGGCGACCGCGCAGGGCTTCTCCCGCGGCAACCGCATCGACGACATCCAGGACTTCGGCCTCGAGGCCGGCGGCGCGATCGTCAAGGACCATCTGTGGCTCTGGGGCTCCTACGGCCGCAACCAGATCAACCTCCGCACGCCGGCGACGGCCGCGAACCCCGACGGCTTCAGCGACAAGACGACCCTCGAGGACCTCAACTTCAAGCTGAATGCCCAGCTCATGGATTCCAACTCGGCGACCCTCTTCTACCTGCGCGGCGACAAGATCAAGCTCGGCCGCAACGCCGACATCACGCGCCCGCAGGAGACCACGTGGGACCAGAAGGGCCCCACGTCGGTCTACAAGATCGAGGACTCCCACATCTTCTCGGCGAACGTCTTCGCCACGGCGCTCTACTCACACATCGACAGCGGCTTCAGCTTCACGCCACAGGGCGGCGCGAGCCCCTACGCCTACCGCTCCCCGGACGGCGTCAACCACGGCACGTACTACTTCTACAACTCCGTCCGCCCGCAGCGTCAGGCCTCCGGCAACCTCTCGGTCTTCGCGAACACCGGCTCTCTCGGCCACGAGATCAAGGCCGGCTTCGTGTACCGCAACGCCCCCGTCTCCTCGGCCACGGCCTGGCCCCACGGGGTCCGCGGCATCGAGCGCGCTCCGGCCGCCAGCGGCGCGAGCCGCCACTACGTGCGCGTGTACCGTGAGGGCAACACCTCGTACGACACGAAGTTCCTCTCCGGGTTCCTCCAGGACACGATCACGCTCTCGAACCTCACGGTGAACCTCGGCGTCCGCTACGACACGCAGTCGGGGAACAACAAGGCCACGGCCTCACCCGCGAACCCGTCCTTCCCCGACGCCATCCCCAGCATCGCGCACACCAACACCGACAAGCCGTTCAAGTGGGAGAACGTGCTTCCCCGCGTGGGCCTCACGTACGCCCTCGGCAAGGACAAGCGCACGCTGCTCCGCGCCTCCTACGGCAAGTTCGTCGACAACATGCCGGGCTCGTACACGTCGTTCATCAACAACGCGCAGTATGGGTACATCTGGTACGGCTGGACCGACGGCAACAATGACCACATCGCGCAGCGCTCCGAGGTCAACTTCAACAACATCCTCTACGCCTACAACATCAACCCCGACTGCCCGACCTGCCCGAACCCCAACCGCGTGAACCCCGACCTCAAGGGACCCACGACGCAGGAGATCGTCCTCGGGTTCGAGCACGAGCTCTTCACGGGACTCGCGGTGTCCGTCAACGGCACGTACCGCAAGATGAACGACCTCGTGTGGTTCCAGAACTTCGGTCTCAACGCGAACGGCTCCATGCACCTCTACACCCGTGACGACTTCGAGCTGTCCGACTACGTCGAGGGCACCGACGTCAACGGCAACCCCTACCGCATCCCCTACTACGGCCTCAAGGCCACGGCGCCCGGCCCCACCGGCCGCTATCTGAGCAACCGGCCCGACTACAGTCAACAGTACAAGGGCATCGAGCTCCAGCTCAACAAGCGCTATGCCGACAACTGGTCGGCCCGCTTCGGGTTCTCGTACAACGACTGGACGCAGGACGTCGGCAGCGGCGCGTTCTTCGACCCCAGCAACCAGCTCAACCAGACTGTGTACGGCTCCACGACGGGCGGCTCCATCGACGACGGCGGCCCCGTGGTCTACAACGTCGGAGTCGGCTCGGGCGCCAAGGGCAACGTCTACATCAACTCCAAGTGGCAGATGAACGTCAACGCCCTCTACACGCTCCCCTGGGGCGGTCTGAACGTCGCGGGGAACTTCTTCGCGCGTCAGGGATACCCGATCCTCCAGATCGACGCGAACGGCGACCCGGGTGACGGCCTCGGACCCCGGAATCTCCTCATCAACGAGATCGGCACGAAGAGGAATCCCACCGTGGCAAACCTCGACCTGCGCCTCGAGAAGCCCATCAAGATCCAGAACATCACGCTGTCCCTCTCCGTCGACGCCTTCAACGTCCTCAACAGCAACGTCACGCTCCAGCGCAAGACCGACGTCTCGCAGAGCCGGTTCGCGGGCGGCGACATCACCGAGATCCAGAGCCCGCGCGTGTTCCGCTTCGGCGGCCGCATCACGTTCTAGGTCCTCGCTTCCAGGTCTCCCCGGAGCGCCGCTGGGTGAAACCCCCCGGCGCTCCTTTTCGTTTTCAGGGGGTCACATGCGCAGAGCCTCTCCCGTCCTCGTCCTCCCTGCCCTCGTTCTCGCTCTCGCGGCGGGCTCCTGCAAGAGGGCGCACACGCCAGCGAAGCCGAACGTCTTCCTGATCTCGATCGACACTCTGCGGGCGGACCACCTCCCGGCCTGGGGTTACAAGGGAGTCGAGACCCCCGCCCTCGATGCGTTCGGCAGGGACGCTCTCCTCTTCTCGAACGCGTCTTCCCACATCCCGCTCACGCTGCCGGCGCACTTCTCCGTGATGACCGGCCTGCTCCCTTACGAGCACGGCGTGAGGGACAACTCCGGCTACCGGTTGAAGCCCGCGACCGAGACCCTGGCCGAGCTGCTCGCGGGGCAGGGCTACGAGACGTTCGGGGCGGTCTCTTCCATCGTCCTCGCCGGCGAGTCCGGCATGAAGGACGGCTTCGCTTCGTACGAAGACCGCATCGAGGCCTGGGCCCCCAACATGTCCCTCGGGCGGCTCCAGAGAGACGGGGGCGAAACGGCCGCCAAGCTCCTCGAGGCCCTCCCCCGCCAGCCCGGAAAGCCGCTCTTCGGCTTCCTCCACCTCTACGAGCCGCATACGCCGTACACCCCACCCGAGCCGTTCCGGACCCGCTACGCGAAGAGCCCCTACGACGGCGAGATCGCGCGGGCCGACGAGATCCTCGGTGCGTTCTTCGCCGAGCTGAAATCCCGCGGGCTCTACGACGACGCGCTCATCGCCGTCTTCTCCGACCACGGCGAGGGCCTCGGCGAGCACGGAGAAGACGAGCACGGGCTCTTTCTCTACCGCGAGTCGCTCCATATTCCGCTCCTCCTGAAGCTGCCGGGAAGGGCCCGGGCCGGCGAGTCCGTCGCTCCGCCGGTCGGTCTCACGGACCTCTTCGCGACCGTGCTCGCGGCCACGGGCACGAAGGGTCCCCTGCGGACAGCGTCGCTCGATCTACGCGAGATCCGGGACACCACGGCGGCCCGCGACCGCCGCATCTACGCCGAGACTTATTTCCCCCGCCTGCACTACGGGTGGGCGGGGCTCGCCTCGCTCATGGACTCGCAGCACCATTACATCGAGGCCCCCCGGGCCGAGCTCTACGACTTCGTCGCCGATCCGGGCGAGCTGCAGGACCTCTCGCCCGCGCTCCCGCCCGCGTTCCGCTCGATGAGGCTCCAGCTCTCGAAGATGGAGAGCCGTGGGCTCGCCAAGCCGATGACCGGCGACAAGGAGCAGGCGGCCAAGCTGGCCTCGCTGGGCTATTTGTCCGGCGGCGCGGAGGCCAAGGGCGCGGATTCCGAGCTGCCCGATCCGAAGGACAAGGTCGGCGTCGTGCGGGAGCTGAAGGAGGCCCACCGGCTCCTCGGGGAAGGTCACCCCGACGAGGCGCGGGCTGCCTTTCGCGCGCTCCTCGCCAAGGAGCCGGGCATGACCGACGTATGGAACGGCCTCGCCCAGGCGGCTCGCAAGGCGGGCCGCCCCGAGGAGGCGCTCGAAGCGCTGAAAGAGGCCGCGAAGCGCTCCCCGGGCACGACGGACTTCTTCCTCGCCATTGCGAACCTCGCCGCCGAGCTCTCGCTCTGGGAGGACGCCCGCGCCCATGCGGAGCTGGCCCGGGACGGAGGCAACCCCTTGGCGGGAGAGACTCTCGCCACCATCGCGCTCGCCGAAGGGAACCTTGCGGAGGCGAAGCGCCACCTCGCGGGCTGCTCCCCGGCGAGGCGTTTTCCGAAGCTCCTGGCTGCCCGCATCGCCGTGAAAGAGAACCGGCTCGCGGAGGCCGTGCAGCTTCTGGACACTCTCCTCGCCGAGACGGCGGGCGCCCGGGCGAAGGTCCTCATGTCGGTCCACCAGGCCCGGGCCGACGCCCTCGCCCGCCTGGGCCGGGACGCGGAAGCGGTCGAAGCCTTCGAGCGAGAGCTGGCCCTCTTTCCCGAAAACCTCGAAGCCTGGCAGGGCCTCGCGCTGCTTCGCGCCTCACAGGGAAACGTCGACGCGCTCGACGAGACGCTCGCCCGCCTGATGGCCCACGTGCCCGGTCCCGCCGGTTTTCTGGGAGCCCTGCGGGTGCTCGAAACGGCGGGGGATCGGCAGGGGCGTGAGGCGCTTCGCCGCAGGGCTGAGGCGGCTTTTCCCGCCGATCCGCGCTTTCGCGCACGGCCCGCCTAGGACGAATCCCCGAACCGGCAGGACGGTGAGACCCGTTTCCCGATCTGGGGAGACGGCGGCTGCCTTTTTCGCGTGGATTTGACGTAAAGTCGGAGACGGTTCCAAAATCCCGAATCTAGGTGGCCCAACGTCTTGCCCCCAAAACCAAGCAACCCATTCTGCCTCATACACTTGCGGCAAACGTGACGGATCGCACCAGCGGGCCGGCATCTTGCTAAGTCCATAGCGCCAACCCGTCACGATGGGCGGGAATGAACCAAGAAAGATCCCGGTTTCCCGTCTTACACATCCGTTTTCTGGAGGCGGTGAGCCTCTCATCAACTTCATCAGGAGGATCCGAGTGAACAAATTCGTCAGAACCTGCATCATCTCGATGGCCGCTTTTGCGGCCCCGGCAGCGTTTGCCGCGCTTGACGGAACCATTAGCGGTTCCGTCAAGGACGTGAGCGGACAGCCCCTGCCCGGCGTTTCCGTCACGGTCAGCGGCGCTTCCCTCATGGGTCAGCGCACGGCCGTCACCAAGGCCGACGAAGCGCGCCTCG
>CAZXSG010000229.1:0-6570 GCA_964643185.1 uncultured Holophagales bacterium | reverse complement strand
CGAGGCGGACAGGCTCAGTGGTCATGGCTTGCGCCCGCCTTGCCCAGGTCTGCCTTGAGGATGAAGCTGTTGGCCGAGGCGTATTTCTCGCCAGGGCTCAGCCCGGACACCACCTCGACCCACTCGCCCTCCTTCCGTCCGAGCTCGAGCGGCCGCGCCTCGAAGAGGTCGCCGACCCTCACGAAGACGACGTCCCAATCGCGGAAGGTCTGAAGCCCTTCGCGCTTGACCGCGACCGGCACCGTCGTCTCCTCCTGCACCACCCGAGCCGCCACGAACAGGCCCGGCCGCCAACGGCGCTCGGGATCGGGAAGAACGACACGGGCCATTGCCGACCGCGCTTCGCCCCCGACCAGCGAGCCGACGAACACGATCTTGCCGCGGGCCTCCGCGTCGAGCGCTTCGGACCTCACCGTGACCTCCTGGCCAGCCTTCACGGCATTGAGGTCTTTCGCGTAGACGGTGACGTTCACCCACACTGTGGAGAGGTCTGCTACGGTGAACAAGTCCTCGGCCTCTGTGACCGCCTGCCCGACGGCGACCTTCTTCTCGATGACGGTTCCGTCGAACGGCGCGCGCAGCTCGTAGCGCGTGAGGTTGGTGTCGGGTCGTGCCAGAAGAGCCTCGAGCGTCGCAGCGTCCACGCCCAGCGCCTCGAGCTGCTGGCGGGCCGATCGATGCTTCAGCCCGGCCTCACGGAACGAGCGCTCTTCTGCCAGATAGCTCGCCTCGGAGGCGATGTTCTTCTTCCAGAGTCCTTCTTCCCGCTCGAATGCCCTGCGGGCGAACTCGAGCCTCTGGGCCGTTTCGATGAGCTGCCCCTTCGCTTCCGCCAGCTCACGGCTCTCGATCACAGCCATGACCTCGCCCTTCGTCACGGAGTCGCCCTGGTTCTTGCGTATCTCGCGAAGGACGCCGGACATTCGCGGCACCACGTGCGTGACCTTGTCGCCGTTGAGGGCGATCTCTCCGGGTAGCTCGACGACGGTACGCATCTTCACGGGTCCCGCGGTCTCAATCTCGATCGCCGACGTACGGATCGCGGCCTCGGAGAGCTGTAGCCGGCCCTCTTCCTGCGAGTACTTCCAGGCGTGCGTGGAGCCACGGTACTCGAGAGCGACGGCGACGTCGAAGGAGTGGGGCTCTTCGACGGTCTTGTCGCCGGCCAGGTAATCACCGTCCGGCTTGAAGCCGATGCTGTCGACCCTGCCCCCCAACCGGCCGAGGTCGATTCGGAGACTGGCGCCCTCGGGCGGCAGCGGCTTGGCGCGATCGTAGAGGTAGACGCGAAACTGGGGCGGAACCCCACGTTCGTAGATCGTGATCTCCGCCTTGAAATCTCCGTTCGAAAGGAGCCGGCCACCGTGCGGGCCCTTCTCATAGCTCTTGCCGGGCTCTCCGGCCTCGACCCCCGCGCCCGGGGGCTTTCCGCCACAAGCCGACGTCCACGGTACGAAGCACGCGGCCATTCCGGCGACGAGAGCCGCGCGTGCGGCCGGATGCTCAGAGCGTCTGAGCGCCATCGGCCCGGCTCTCATACGGCCTCGTCCTGTTCCTGAGCGGTGCGGATACGCACGACCCGGACGAGGTCTGCGACCATGATGATCCCGTCGCCCGGGTTGCCCGTGTGCGCGGTGCGCTGGATGACACGGACGATCTCGTCGCACATGGCGTCCGAGCAGAAGATTTCGACCTTGCACTTCCTCGAGAAGAAGATGGTGTCCTCGTTCGGCAGGAACTTCCCCTGCTGGCCGCGCCCGCGCCCCTGCCCTTGGCAATCACTGATGGTGGCACCGGTGAAATGGGGCAAGGCGTGGAGCGCTTCCATGACGCGGTTGAGCGCGTGCGGCTGGAGAACGGCCTTGATTTCCTTCATTTGAGTCCTCTCACGACCTCGTCGTCCTCGTGGCCCAGCGGTCTCGGGCACGCCGAAACCAAGGGCAGAGCGGATCGCCATCGCTGGCGGGGCGCGGCGTGCCCGTCCGGGTGCCTGGGGCCGGACGAGACCGGGACAGACACGACACCGTCTGGAGACGGGTGGTCATCCCTTCGAGCGAGGGATCAGATGCGGAGAATGGAGAAGGACGGCGAGGGGCGCGGAGGCCCGGTTCCCGGACTCCGTTCGGAGCCCGATGCACAGGAGTCGCCGGAATCGACCCGATCTGCCGCGCCGGAGTGCGTGGCACTCGCCGGGCTGAGAGGAATGATCGAGGAGTCTCGCGACGGCATAGGGGACGGCTTCTGGGGGAAGAATGCGTGTGAATGCGCCGGCGCGTTCTCCGCGTGGCCGTGACCGTGGACGAGGACTTCCATCGCGGTCAGCAGGCCGCCCTGCTGAAGATCATGATCCGCAGCCTCGTGCACCACTGCGGCTACCGCCTGCGCCCACGGCGCCAGGAGCGCCAGGAGCGCCAAGAGCGCGACGAGAGTACGGAGCCTTCTTGCGCAGCGGCACATTCGGGCAGAATGCTACACCGTATCTCCGTTGGCAAGGCATCGGGGCCGTCGCACGGGTGGGGCGGATCCGCGGTTTTCCTCGTCGTCGACAGAACACCGAGCGGCCATCGACGAGGGAGCGTTTTGTCGTGATCCGTCCCGAACGGAGGACGCAGTGCGGGGCGCAAATTTTGCTTGTAGTTCGTCGGCCGCTACCGAGAGGTATCCACGGAAAATCCGCGTGGAGCTATTCCGATGGCGATGAGGAGGTAGTTATGATGACACGAAATCCGGGAAGGCTGGCATTTGCGCTCGCGGTGCTCGTTGCGATCCTGCCGGCGTCTTCCGCTAGTGCTCAGCACGGTGGCGGCCACGGCGGTGGCTCCCATGGCGGCTCGCATGGCGGTGGGTCGCATGGCGGTTCCCACGGCGGTGGGTCGCACGGCGGTTCCCACGGCGGTGGGTCGCACGGCGGCGTCGTTTACGGTGGCGGGCATGGCTACGGTTCGCACCACTACTGGTCTTCTCTGGGATGGTGGTATGGCTCGCCGTACTGGAGCCGTAGAGGGACGTATTCCTCCGTTGATCGCGGTGTTCGTTTCGCCGTGATCGATACAGACATCTCTCCCGAAGAGGCCGAGGTCTGGCTCGACGGGCAATACATCGGCACTGCCGACGACTTCGACGGCCAGCCGGATTTCCTGTACGTGAAGCCGGGGAGCTATCGCGTCGAGTTCCGTGCGGCTGGGTACGAGGTCTATGCCGTCGATCTCGACGTCTCGTCGGGGCAACGGGTCAATCTCGGAACGCGGATGCGCCGTGGGCCTGGGGATGAGTATCGGTCGATCGGCCCGCCTCGCGGCCCGGCAAGCGGTCTGCCTCCGGCCGGACGGATGTTCGAGCCGGGAGGCAGGGCGGTCGCGCAGCGTGACCCCAACGTGGCAGCCCTCGACGATTCGGCCGGATATGACCGGGCCTCGCGGGGCACGCGACTGGGGTCCACGATGGAGGGGGCGGACATGGGGCGGCTACGAATCCACGTGACGCCAGACGATGCCGCCGTGTATCTCGACGATCGGCTCCTCGGTACGGCAGAGGATCTGGCGGCCAACATCCGCGGCGTCAGGACCAGTGAAGGCGAGCACACCATCGTTGTGACACGTCCGGGCTACGTCACGAAGACGATGCCCGTGCGTGCTCTGGCGGCATCGGCCGTCGATGTGACCATCGCGCTCGAGAAGTAGTCCCCGGCGCGCGATCTCTCATCGCCACTGCTCCTTCGATCGTGGAGGTCATGCATCGCACGCCTTTCACGCGTTCGACGCCGGGCGGGCCCGCCCGGCGTCCGATCGGCAGTATGACCGGCGGGCGCAGGGCGTGTCTGAAGCAATTGCATCAACGGCCTGTGGCCGCGAAGGCACGAGATCCTCCGGCGCGCACTCCGTTCGCGATCACCAACACCTCGGCCACCTCGTGGACGATGATGACGATGGCGAGCTTCAGCACCCCGAGCGCGGCGAGAGGCACCAGAACCGCGAGGATGACACCGGAGATGAAGAGATTCTGGCGAACGATCCGCATCGCTCGCTTCGCGTGGAGCAGAGTCTGCGGAAGCAAACGTAGATCGTCCCCCATGAACGCGACGTCTGCCGCCTCGATGGCGGCGTCGCTGCCCATGGCGCCCATGGCGATCCCGACTCTGGCGGTCGCGAGCGCCGGAGCGTCGTTGATACCGTCCCCGACCATCGCGACGCGGCCCTGCAGAGCGAGCCGCTCGATGATGGAGGCCTTGTCCGCTGGAAGGAGCCCGGCCAGCACCTCGTCGACCTGCGCCTCGCGGCCGAGTGAATTCGCAGTCTTCGGATTGTCTCCGGTCAGCATCACGACGCGCCGGATGCCCAGCCGTCGGAGATCCGAGACGACGCCTGGCGCTTCGGCGCGGAGCTCGTCGAGAACCGCGATCGCACCGATCGCCTTCCCTGCGAGCTCGATCACGATCACGGTTGCGCCCGCTTCCTGCAGTCGCTCGACTTCGGCGGAGAGGACGCCTGCGTCGATCCAATCCGGCTTTCCGAGACGGACCGGCTGGCTCGAAACGCTACCCGTCAGGCCGTGTCCGATCACGGCTTCGACGCCGGTTGCCACCGCGTCCACAGCTCTGGCCGCGAGGATGGCCTTCGCGAGCGGATGCCCGCTGTCGCGCTCCATGGCCCCGGCGAGGGAGAGGACCGCATCCTCGGTGTGCCCCGGCGCTGCGAGGGTCTCGATCACACGCGGTGCGTTTCGCGTGAGCGTGCCCGTCTTGTCGAACGCGACGATCTCTATGTCTTCCAGGGCCTCCAGCGCGATGCCGCCTTTTATGAGCACTCCCGCGCGTGTCGCGGCGCCAATCGCCGCGACGACTGCCACGGGGACCGACATGGCAAAAGCGCAGGGAGCGGCCGCGACGAGTACGACGAGGGAGCGATAGACCCAGACGGATGGATCTCCCAGGAGGCTGCCGATCGCGGCGATGAGAAATGCCAGGACCATGACGCCCGGGACGAGCGGTCTGGCGATGCGTTCGGCAAGCCTCTGGCTCCCGGCCTTACGATCCTGGGCCTCCTCGATGATGCGGACCACTCGTGCCAGCGAGTTGTCCGTGGGAGCAACCGTGATCTCCACCTCGAGCACGCCAGCGCCGTTCAGGCTGCCGGCGAAAAGGGGATCGCCAGCGCCCCGCTCGACGGGAATGGACTCGCCGGTGATTGCCGAGAGATCGACGGAGGACTGTCCGGAACGGATGACGCCGTCCGTAGCGACACGGTCGCCAGGCCGTACGACCATGAGGTCCCCGACCTCCGCCTCGTGGAGCGTCACGGTGCGATCCCCGCCTTCGCCCCGGAGGATCAGGGTCGGGGGAACGAGGCTCAGGAGGGCACGCAGGCCTCGCCGAGTGCGGGCCAGAGCGTAGGCCTCGAGAGCTTCCGAGATGGAGAAGAGAAAGGCGAGTGACGCGGCTTCCCCGACCTGTCCCAGGGCGACGGCGCCGAGCGCCGCGATCGACATGAGGGTACCGACCCCGACGCGCCCGCGGAAGAGGGCCCGCGCGGATTGCGGTGCGAACGTGCTCGCCCCTGCGAGCAAAGCAGGGACGAAGGCGATCTCCCGGGAAAGCACGCCGAGGAAGGGATAGGCCACGAACGCCGCGAGCAGGAGGCCACCCGAGACGGCAGGGGCTCGGAGCGCCAGGCCGCCCCACAGCGTCTGGGCCGCGATGGGCGCGGAAGAGCTGGCTCGGGGAGCCCCACGGTCGCAGCAGGGGTCGGGCAAGCTACCGCCGGATTCGGGACGACATGTGGCTCAAGTACCGCTTCGCGTCGTAGCCTCCCTCCGGGCGGTCGCCGCGGAAGACCTTGATCAATGCGCTGAATGCGGGTGCGTGATGGCGCTCGTGCTCCCGCTGCCCAGGCGATGCCCACGTACCCGACCCGTCGGACGACGGTGGAGCTGGGCCACCGTCGGGATCGACCGGCGCCCATCCGCCGCTCGCTTCGACGATGACGAAATGATCGTACCCGGCCTCGACGGTCAGCTCGGCGCAACGATAGAGGAGGTATGCCTCCACGGTCGTGCGGGCCGTGTCGTCGTTCGCGCCGAACGAAACCTTGAACGTTCTCTCGTCGAGCCGGACATCCGAGTAGCCGCCCTTGTAGCCTGTTTGCGCGCGATACTTCGTTGCGCTGAAGCAGCCCGCCAGGACGATCGCGAAGAGAGCGAGGACGAGGGTCTTCGGAATGTGTCGCATCAGTGCGCTCCTGTTGGTGTCGGGCTCGGTTGATCGTTGATTCGGGACGATCTCGGGTCCTTGTAGGCGAGGAGTCTCAGTGCGTTCGCGACGACGAGCAGGGTGGATCCCTCGTGCAGGGCGACGGCGAGGCCGATACCCGCGAACCCGAAGATCGTCGCGGGAACGAGGAATGCGACCATCCCCAGGCTCGCCCAGAGGTTCTGGCGGATGACGCGCCGCGCGCCCCGGCTGAGCCCGACGGCGAAGGGGGGGGCTCGCAGATCGTCGGCCATGCGCGCGATGTCGGCCGCCTCGCGGGCGAGGCCCGAGCCGCCCGCCCCCATGGTGGTGCCCACTGCCGAGTT
>CAZXSG010000228.1:0-6583 GCA_964643185.1 uncultured Holophagales bacterium | reverse complement strand
CGAGGCCGCCGTACTCCTTCGGGATCTTCATGCCGAAGGCGCCCATCTCGGCGAGACCCTTCAGCACGTTCTGCGGGATCTTCCCCTCGCGGTCGATCGCGTCGCTGTCGACCTCCTCCACGAGGAACTTCTCGAGGCGGTCGTAGAACGCGCGGAACTCCGGACGCTCGGCGGGCTTCCCGGGGAACGGGTGGATGAGGTCCAGCCGGTAGTTCCCGAGGAAGACCTCCTTCAGGAAACTGGGCTTTTCCCAGTCGGTCTCACGGGCGTCCTCGGCCACCTGACGGGCCTCGGCCTCGGAGACGTGCTTCGGCGCGGGGACGGGGCGGAGATTCTCGCGGTTCTCGCGATTTTCGCGGCTGTCGCTCATGAGCGTCCTCGGGGCGGGCACGCGTCCGCGGCCCACGCATAAGCCGCCGATCATGCCTGAACCGCGATTCAGTGAATAGGGGCTCATTCATTTTCTTTCCCCGGACTGTCCCGGCGCCTCGGCTATCCTCGGCCGCCATGGCCCTTACCCACCGCCTGCGCGGCCTTGCGCACCTCGCGCTCCTTCCGGCCCTCGCGATCCTCGCCCCGGGCTGCTCGGTGAAGTCGCTCGCCGTGAACGCGCTCGGCAAGTCGCTGGCGGACGGCGGCGGCACCTACGCGCGGGACGATGACCCCGGGCTCGTCGCCGGGGCCATTCCGTTCGGTCTCAAGACGATCGAGGGGCTCCTCGAGGCGTCGCCGAAGAATCCGGATCTCCTCTTCGCCGCGGCCAGCGGATTCGTGCAGTACGGGTACGCGTTCGTGAGCCAGGAGGCCGACTTCGTCGAGGCGAAGGACTTCGCCCGCGCCGTCGAGCTTCGGGGACGCGCAAAACGGCTGTACGCAAGGGCGCGCGGCTACGGGTTCCGGGGCCTCGAGGTGTCGATGCCGGGATTCACCCTGGGTATCCGGAGCGATCTCGAGGGAACTCTGGGTCGCGCCACGAAGCAGGACGTCGCTCTTCTCTACTGGACGGCCGCGGCCTGGGGCGCGCAGATTTCGATGTCCAAAGAGGACTCCGAGCTGACGGCCGACCTGGACCTCGCGGCCGCGCTGGCCCGGCGGGCGCTCGTCCTCGACGAGACGTTCGGTGCGGGCTCCCTTCACGACTTCTTCCTTTCCTACGAGGGCGCACGCCCTCCGTCGGCCGGGGGCTCGCCGGCCAAGGCCCGCGAGCACTTCGCACGGGCGATCGCGATCTCCTCGGGACACAGGGCCGGCCCGTACGTCTCGCTCGCCGAAGTGGTGTGTGTGGGCGCGCAAAACAGGCAGGAATTCACCGAGCTCCTCGAGAAGGCCCTGGCGGTGGACGTGAACGCCGACCCCGAGCAGCGCCTCGCGAACCTCATCGCGCAGAAGCGGGCACGCTGGCTGCTCTCGCGGGTCGACGATCTCTTCATCGAATAGATTCAGGAGGCGTTCCCGGGCCCGGAGGGCTGAACATCATGTCCGGCCCCGTTCTTGCGACACCGCCCCACGGAGAAACGACTTTGATGAATCCCAAGCAGACCCGCCGCCGTTTTCTGACGCTCCCCGCCCTCGCGCTGGCCGGTTTGGCCGCCCCCGGCGCGCCTCCGGCCTCCGCGCAGACCGTGGTGGTCAAGATGGCGACCCTGGCGCCCGACGGCTCCGAGTGGCACACGATCCTCAAGACCATGGGCGAGAAGTGGAAGACCGCGTCCGGCGGTAAGGTCGAGCTCAAGATCTACGCGGGCAGCGTGGCCGGGGACGACACCGACGTCGTGCGCAAGATGCGGCTCGGCTCGCTGAACGCCGGCATGCTCACGTCGAGCGGCGTCTCGAGCGTCGACAAGACGATCTTCGCGCTCCAGATTCCCATGCTCTATTCCTCCTACGAGGAGGTCGACTACGTCCTCGGCAAGATGGAAGGCCGCATCAAGGCCTCTCTCGAGGAGAAGGGCTTCGTCGTCCTCAACTTCGTGGACGCCGGCTGGGTGCACTTCTTCACGAAGACGCCGGTGAAGACGCCCGACGACCTCAAGCCGCTGAAGCTCTTCTCGTGGGCGGGCGACGACAAGGCCCTCGAGGTATGGAAGGGCGCGGGCTTCAACCCGGTTCCGCTGCCCTCGACCGAGATCTCCACGGCCCTCAAGACCGGACTCGTGAACGCGCTGCCCACGACGCCGCAGGCCGCCGTGATTCTCCAGTGGTACAACGACGCCAAGAACATGACCCAGGTGAAGTGGGCCCTCCTCGTGGGCGCCACGCTCATCAACAAGGCGACCTGGGAAAAGATCCCGCCCGAGATGCGGCCCGCGCTTCTCGCCGCGGCCGAGGAGGCCGGGAAGAAGCTCCGCACCGACATCCGCGCCGCCGGCAGCCGCGACCTCGTCGCCATGCAGAAGCGCGGCCTGAACATCATCCCCGTGGACGCGGCCGTCGCGGCCCAGTGGCGCTCGGTGGCCGAGGCGGCGTACCCCAGGATCCGCGGCCCGATCATCCCCGCCGACGCGTTCGACGAGGCCCGCAAGCACCTCACGGACTTCCGCGCGCAGAAGTCGCCGGCCGCAGCTCCCGCGGCTCCCGCCGCCCCGGCCAAGCCTGCGCCGAAGAAGGGCTGATCGAAGCGTGACGGCGGTTCCGGCCGGAGACTCAACCGTTCGTGCAGCTCCGCCCGGTCCGGGCGACGCACCCGCAGAAACTCCGGCCGCGCCGGGCCCCCTCTTCCGGGTGCCCCAGGCGCTCCTCGTGTTCGCGCTCCTGATGGCCGCGATCCTGCCGCTCGTGGACGCCATCGGCCGTCCGCTGGGCGGCTTTCACATTCCCGGCAACAACAGCTATCTCTCCCAGCTCACGCTCTGGATCGCGTTCCTGGGCGGCGTGATGGCCGCCCGGACCCGCGAGCACCTGACGCTCTCGACCGCCGAGCTCCTCCGCGAGGGACGTCCCCGGGATCTCGCGCGGCTCTTCTCGTACACCATCGCGGCCGCGGTGGTCGCCGTCCTCGCTTACGCGAGCGTCGGTCTCGTGAAGGCCGACCGCGAGGCCGGCCAGACGCTGCCGTTCCCGTTCGTGCCGAAGGGCATTCCCGAGTGGTGGAGCGAGTGCGTCATGCCCGTCGCGCTCAGCCTCATCGCGCTCCAGTTCGCGTTCGGGGCCTCGCGCAAGTGGTCCGGTCGCATCGCCGCGCTCGCGTTCGTGGGCGCCGTGTTCGCGGTGGGCCACTTCGCGCCCGCGCTGCTCGTGAAGGCCGTGTGGCCCATCGCGATCGTCATCCTAGCGGCCGCGCTGCTCGGCGCGCCCGTCTTCGTCGCGATGGGCGGCCTCGCGCTGCTTCTCTTCTTCAAGGACGACGTTCCCGTCTCGGCGGTTTCGGCCGAGGTCTACCGGCTCATCGCGTCGCCCACGCTGCCCGCGATTCCCCTGCTGACCGCCGCGGGCTACATCCTCGCGGAGGGCGGCGCGTCCCACCGGCTCGTGCGGTTCTTCCGCGCGCTCTTCGGCTCTTTGCCCGGCGGCATCGCGGTGATGGTCGCGGCGGTCTGCGCGATCTTCACGACGTTCACGGGCGGCTCCGGCGTCACGATCATCGCGCTGGGCGGGCTCGTCTACCCGATGCTCCGTGACGACGGCTACGAGGAGGGTTTCTCGCTCGGCCTCGTGACGGCCTCGGGCAGCCTCGGGCTGCTCTTCCCGCCCAGTCTGCCGGTGATTCTCTACAGCGTCGTCGCCGGCGTGCCCGCGGATTCGCTGTTCATCGCGGGTCTCCTGCCGGGCCTGCTGCTCATCGTCCTCGTGGCGGCGTGGGGCATCCGCGCGGGCAAGGCGAAGGACCGGGCCGGCGCCGTGAGGCCGAAGTTCTCCTGGAAGGAGCTCGGCACGTCGTTCTGGGCCGCCAAGTGGGAGCTCGGGCTGCCCGTCGTCGTCATCGTCCTCTTCGCGACGGGCAAGGCGTCCCTCGTGGAGGCCGCGGCGGCGGCGTGCGTTTACGCGATCGTCGTCGAGTGCTTCGTGATGCGCGACATCCATCCGGTGAAGGAGCTCCCCGCCGTGCTCCTCAAGAGCGCGGGACTCATGGGCGCCGTGCTGCTGCTCCTCTCGATCGCCATGGGGCTCACGAGCTATCTCGTGGACGCGATGATTCCCGCGCAGCTCCTCTCGTGGGTCCAGTCCAGCATCCACTCACCGTGGGTCTTCCTGCTCGTTCTGAACGTGCTGCTGCTGATCCTCGGGAGCGTGCTCGAGATCTACTCGGCGATCGTCATCCTCGCGCCGCTCATCGCACCGATGGGCATCGCGTTCGGGATCGACCCCGTGCACCTCGGCATCATCTTCCTCGCGAACCTCGAGCTGGGCTTCCTGTTCCCGCCCGTGGGGCTCAACCTGTTCCTCGCGAGCTCGCGGTTCAAGAAGCCGCTGCCGAGCCTGTACCGGCACGTGGTGCCGTTTCTCCTGATCCTGGGGGTCGGAGTGCTGCTGATCACGTACGTGCCGGCGATGTCCATCGGCGTGCTCAAGCTGCTCGGAAAATGAGAAGGGGCGAGATCGACTCGCCCCCTCCATTTTTGTTGAGCCCTCCGGGCCGGAAACGCTAGTAGCGGTTCACGAACACGTAGTGGCCGGGGACCCAGTAGCCGTAGCGGTCGTAGTGGCCGCGCACCCAGACGCGCTCGGGCGCGTAGTACGGACGCGGGCGCGGACGGTAGTAGCCGGGGCCGCCCGGGCCGTAGCCGTAACCACCACGCCGGTCGTTGCGGTTGTAGCGGTTGTTGCGGTGGTCGCGGTCGCGGTCATACCGGTCGTGGCGGTCCCGCTGGCCGTTGCCGGCGAACCGGACGTCCACCTGAACGCTGCCGGCCTCGGCGGCCGGGGCTGCGAGGAACGTCCCGCCGAGGAGCGCCGCGGCGAGCGCGAGGGCACGAAGGGGTCGAAGCGAGCGGATCGTCATGGCGATCACCTCCACTTTCCCTATGGCAACGATCGTGCCGGGGTGGATCGTTCCTTTTCGAGGACGCCCGCGCTAACGTGTTCCCATGAGCCTCTCGCGCCGCACGGCCACGCTTCTCCTCGCCGCGTTCCTCGCTTCTCCCGCCCTCGCTTCCGCGCCGCCGCAGACGGGCCCCTACGACCCGAACGCCGACGCGGCGAAGGCGCTCGCCACCGCGGGCGAGCGCGCAGCGAAAGAGAAGAAGCGGGTCCTCGTGGTCGTGGGCGGCAACTGGTGCGTGTGGTGCCGGGCGCTGGATCGCCTGATGAACGAGGACGCGACGGTGAAGAGCGCGGTCGCGGCGTCCTACGTCCTCGTGCACCTCAACTACTCCAAGGAGAACAAGAACGAGGCGCTCCTCGAAAAGTACGGACGTCCCGATAAGCTCGGCTTCCCCGTGCTCCTCGTGCTCTCCCCGAAGCTCGACCTCGTGACGACGCAGGAGTCCGGCAGCCTCGAGACCGGCGACAAGGACCTGAAGGGTCACGATCCCGCGAAGGTGCTCGCTTTCCTCGCGAAGTGGAAGGCCTAGAAAAGGAAGACGGGCCCCTCGCGGGGGCCCGTCTTCGCTTCCCGGTGGGGGGCCTGGGGGGATCGAGAAACCCCCAGGATCAACAAAACCAGCGTTTGGCTCGGAGGGGGTTTGGGGGAACCGGCCAGGGCGCCCGCGAACACTCCGGTGGGGGGCCTGGGGGGATCGAGAAACCCCCAGGATCAAAGTCAACTACAGCCGGACGTCGCTCCGCAGTTGAGGCATTTGTAGCAAGCGCCTCCGCGGACCATGAGGCTGCCGCACTCGTGGCAGCTCGGAGCGTCGGTGCTGTTCATGAAGGTCCTCGTGGGCTGTGAGCTCTGTTGCACCGGCTGTTCGTGGGCGAGGGAAAAGCCAATCGCGCGGTGACCGTCGGACGCCTTCGCCACGACGTCCATCGCGGCCGTGATCGAGCCCGCGATCGCGGGTGAGACGCTCTCGAGCACGCTCGCCACCGGCGGGGCGGACACGGCCGAGAGCGAGCCCGTCGGGAGGACGGGCGCAGCGGCCACTTCGTCGCGCACGATGACGCCGACCCGCTCCTTCACCTCGCGGCTCAGGAACCGCGACGCGAGGTACCGGAAGATGTAGTCCACGAGGCTCTTCGCGATGGGGATTTCCTGGTTCTTCGTGAAGCCCGCGGGCTCGAAGCGCATGTGGCTGAACTTCTCGACGAGCGCCTCGAGCGGCACGCCGTACTGCAGCGTGAGCGACACGGCCGTGGCGAACGCATCCATGAGGCCCGAGATCGTCGAGCCTTCCTTGGCCATCGTGAGGAAGATCTCGCCGGGCGTGCCGTCTTCGTAGAGGCCGACGGTGACGTAGCCCTCGTGCCCCGCGACGGAGAACTTGTGCGTCAGCGCGCGGCGCTCGTCGGGGAGCTTCCTGCGGCGCGGCGCGGCCGACGCGGCCTTGATGGCGGCCGCGGCCGTGGCCGCAGCAGCCGTCGCGGCCGTGGCCGCCATGGCCGCTTCCGCCGAGAGGCTGCCCTTGTGGCCCTTCACGGCCTCGTCGTTCCTCGAGGCGGCCGTGTTGAGGGGCTGCGGTCCGTTGCAGCCCTCCCCGGTGGCGGG
>CAZXSG010000227.1:0-6628 GCA_964643185.1 uncultured Holophagales bacterium | reverse complement strand
CCCCGGGCATGGTCGCCCCGCAGATTCCCGGCGTCACGCGCCCGCCGTCCTCCCCAGGCCTGGTCGCCCCGCAGATTCCCGGCGAGACGCGCCCACCGTCCTCGCCGGGGCGGCCCGCGTCCTCTCCCGGCACCCCGGCCCCGCCGAAGGGCGAAGACGGCTGAGGGTCCCTACTTCGGTGCGGGCTGAGGCGTCGCCGAGATCGGAGCCGAACCCGGTGTCCGGGAGTCCTTGGTGTCCTCGGTGTCCTTGGCCCTCCCCACCGGGGTCTTCCCGCTGCGGCGCAGCTTGTCGGCCAGCCGTTTGAGGTCGTCCAGCAGCGCACGCTCGACGAGAAGGCCGTCGGTGCGACCCGACACCTCGGCCAGAAGCATCGGTGTTCCGTCCGCGCCCTTGGCCCCGTAGAAGGTCACCCCGCGCGGCGCGGTCTCCTTCTCCTTGGTGACCTCCATGGTCGCGACCGGTGGAGGCAGGCTCTTACCCTTTCCCAGCACGACACCGAACGAGGGGTATTCCTTGCGGGGGACGAAGGCCTTGCTCTCGACCCGCGTGAGCCGCTCGACGAGATCGTCCGGTCCGGCTGCAGGCACCTCGGCACCGGCCGAGCGCCAGACCCCGTCGAGCTTCTCGGCCCCGATTCTCTGGCCGTCCGCCTCGAACGAAACGCGCACGGCCATCCACGCGTCCATGGGGAGCAGCCGGGTCTCCCGAAACGCCGACAGCTCCTTGTTGAGCGCTTCCTGAACGCGGTCTTCCACGAGCACGACGACGTTGCCGCTCCGGGCGAAGACCTTACCGGTGGCGTCTGCCTTGGACGAGCCGAAGGCCACCTGCGCCACGACCTCGCTCCCCTTCTCGAGCGTCACCACGGCGTTGGCCGGCGACAGCCCGATCCGCGGGAGCTCGGCATTCGTGACGGTGGGGAACTCCGAGATCCGCGAGCCCGTGAAGTCCGAGAGAAGCGCCTCCACGAACTGCTGTTTGGCTGCATCCACCACGGGGACCTCGAGCTTCCACGGTCCGGGAGCATCCTTCGCCGGCTCACGCGTCAGGACGACCTTGGTCGTTCCCTTCACGACGGTCATGCGCGTGATCTCCGAAGCGGGTACGTCCACGAGGAATCGGGAGCGGTAGTCGTCGACGGGCTTCGTGAGCGCCGCGATGGGGGCGACCTTCACCGCGCCGAAGCGAGCCGCGGCACCTTGGGCCGCCGCGCTCACGGTCGCCGCCGGGCCAGCGGACGCCGCGTTCAAGACCGCCGCTGCCGTCGCGTCCGTTCCGGGAATCTCCCGCCCGAACGAGATCACGATCTTCCTCCCCTCGCGAAACGTCAGCGTCGCCTTCACGCGGGGCGCGTCGAGGCCGTATTCCTTGGGGTCGAACTCCGTCTGAACCTCGCCGAGCACCTCGAGACGCTTCAGGTCGCTCACGAGCGCCTCGATCGCGCCGTTGTCTCCCGGGCCGGCCTTGTCCCCCGAGAGCAGCCACTTCTTCGAGGCGTTCTTCGTGATGGCGAGCGTGGGAAGGTCTGTTCTCTCGATCGCGAGACCGATGACCTCCTCCGGGTCGAAATCCACCAGGTTGCGCCGGGCCTTCGCGACCTCCGCCGACGTGGGCTGGTGCCGTTCGAAGAAGTAAACGAAGGAGAAGAGGCCCAGGAAGAGCACGGTGAGAAAGAGGAGCTTCTTGGTCGACACGATCGCTCCGTCAGCGCCGGCGGCGCACCCAGACGGCGAGCCCCAGGAGGATCGCCCCGAGCGGCAGCAGGACCACGACGACGAGCCAGATCTGACCCATGTCGCTCCGCGAAAGCGTGACGCTCACGAGGTCGGCGTCCCGCGGGGGGATCGCGATGAGGGCCTCCCTCTGGAGCGCCCAGTTCGCCGCCGCGACGAGGAGGTAGAGGTTCGCTCCGTTCCCCACGAACCCGATCGACGCGAAGTCCGCGTCGCCGAACACCACCACGCGGGCGTCCTTGCCGGCGGCTCCCTTCGTCTCGGCGGCCACGACGAGGGCCACGGGACCCTTCACGTCGGCGTCGTCCTTACCGGCCTTGTTCAGATCCGCCAGGTTCGTCTCGCCCCAGCCTTCGGGGGAGGTCTCGGCGAGCACGTTGACCGTGACGCCCTCGGGCAGCTTCTCGTTCACCGAGATGGACCGCGCCACGGGGAAGAGCACGGCCTGCCCTTCGAGGACGGTCGTGATGGGGTGCGGCCGGAAGGACCGGGCGATGACGGTTTCGGGGCCCATCATCGGCAGGCGGTTCTTGAGGTCCACCACGATGTCGGACTCCAGCTTCAGCCCGAACTCGGCGAGGAGCGGTGAGAGGCCGGCGTCGGCCATCTTCGAGGGGTCGCCGGGCGCGAAGGCGGCGTCGGCGAAGAGCAGGAGGCGCCCGCCGCCCGCAAGGTACTTCTTGAGGACGTCCACCTCGGGCTCCGTGAACGCCGACTCCGGCGCCGCGATGACGACGAGCGTCGTGCCCGGCGGAACCTCGTTGGCGCCGAGGGACGGCCAACCCTCCACGGTGCAGTGGTCGCGCTTGAGCGACTCCGAGCGCGCATAGAACCCGTCGGGGGGGCGGTCTTCGGCCTTCCGCTCGCCGTGCCCGGTCGTGAAGACGACCTTGGGCGATTCCTCGGCCGTCACCTGGATGAGGGCCGACGTGAACTCCTGCTCGCCCTTGAACGCCTTCATCGTGGGCTCGCCGCCCATGCTCGTGCGGCTGAAGTCGAACTCGGCGAGCTGCCCTTCGGAGACGTACTTCTTCTTGTCGCCCGAGCGGAACACCACCGTGGAGCCGCGCACGCCGAACTCCTTGGCGAGCGCCTCGGCGCGCGCCGGGTTGCGCGTGGGATCGAGCGTCTCCACCGTGATGAGATTGCTCTTGGCCTTGTAGCGCTTGAGAAGCTCCTGCGATTCGGCGTAGAGGGGCGCGCCCTCGGTGATGAAGACCGTCACGGTGACGGGCTTCTTGAGGCCCTTGAGGACGTTCTCGGTCTTCTCGGAGAGCGAGTAGAGGCCCGACTTCGTCCAGTCGAAGCGGCGGTAGTGGCGGGCTCCCAGCCAGTTCACGAGGACGAGGATTCCCAGCCCGAGGATCACGGCGATTCCGAGGCCGGCACGGTAGGCGTTGCGGCTCTTCACGTCTCTCTCCTACTTTCCCTTGTTGGCCTCGAGGGCCTTGGAGGAGAGGAACAGGAAGAGGACCGCGGCGGTCACGAGGTACACGATGCGCCGGGGGTCGCCGATGCCGCGCGAAAAAGCGTCCATGTGCTCCATGAGGGTGAGGTACGCGAACGCGTCCCTGGGCTTCGGGTCGGTGATGGGCGAGTTGAAGACCCCCACGAAGAACGCCGTGATGATGAAGAGGAAGCCCAGGATCGCCGCGACGATCTGGTTCTTGGCGAGCGCCGAGGCGAACGTGCCGAGCGCGAGGAAGAGCGCTCCGATGAGGAAGACGCCCACGTAGCTCGCGGCGATCGGGCCCGGGTCCACGGAGCCGTGCCTCGCGAGGAGCGCGGGGTAGAGAAGCGTGGGCAGCCACAGGAACACGAAGAAGAGCCAGGCCCCGGCGAACTTCCCGGCCACGACGACGCTCTCGTCGACGGGCGCCGTGAGGAGCGCCTCGATCGAGCCCGCCTTGCGCTCCTCGGCGATGAGCCGCATCGCGATCACCGACGGCACGATGAACATGAAGAACCAGAAGAAGCCCGTTCCGAAGAACACCGCCATGAGGTTCGTGCGCGGCTGGTCGGGCTGGTTGAGGAACTGCAGGATGCCGCCGAACGTGAGCCCGTTGAACAGGAGGAACGCGGTGAGGATCACGTACGCGAGCGGGGAGTAGAAATACGCGAAGAACTCGCGCTTCACGATGGCGGAGAAGGGCCGCAGGATCACGACGACACCTCCTGCTCCGCCTCGACGGCCGCGGGAAGCGCGTCGGTCACCGGGTCGGGCTCGTGGGAGAGGAGCCGCACGAAGACGTCCTCGAGGGAGGCCTGGCGGGGCGTGAGCTCGAGGAGCGTCCAGCCGCGGGTGAGCACCTCGCGGAAGATGGCCTCACGGAGGTCCACGCCGCGCTCGGCCTCGAGCACGACGCGCGTCTCGCCGCCCGCGCCGATGCGGGCCGCGTGCGTCACGCCGGGGAGCTTGCGCAGCACCGAGTCGGCCTCGGAGATCTCGCCCTTCACGGCGACGAGGAGGCCCGGGGTCTGGGACATCTGCGTGCGGAGCGTGTCGGGCGTGCCGGTCGCGACGATCTTGCCCTTGTCGATGATGACCACGCGGTCGCAGACGAGCTCGACCTCCGGCAGGATGTGGGTCGAGAGGAGGATCGTATGGTCCTTCTTGAGCTCCCGGATGAGGTCGCGGATCTTCACGATCTGGCGCGGATCGAGGCCCACGGTGGGCTCGTCGAGGACGAGGACCTTGGGCCTGTGGACGAGCGCGCCGGCCAGCCCGACGCGCTGCTTGTAGCCCTTGGAGAGGTTCGCGATGGGCTTCATCGCCACGTCGTCGACGAAGCACTTCTGGACGGCCTCGTCCACCCGGGACTTCATGTCCCTGCGGGCCACGCCACAGAGCTCGGCGCGAAACCTCACGTACTCGATGACGCGCATCTCGGGGTAGAGCGAGAGGGTCTCGGGAAGATAGCCGAGGTGCCGTTTGGCCTCGATGGGCCGTTCCGTGATGTCCAGGCCGTCGAGCGTGACCTTGCCGGCGGTGAGCGGCAGGAAGCCCGTGATCATGCGCATGGTGGTGGTCTTCCCGGCGCCGTTCGGTCCGAGGAAACCCAGGATCTCTCCCGATTCCACCCGGAACGACACGTCCGAGACGGCCATCGCTCCGTAATACGACTTGCGCAGTCCTTCAACGTCGAGCATGGTGTCGCTAATCCTCCGCGAGTGGCCCGGCTTGGCTCTCCGCTCTCGGGGCGTCCGGGCCGCGAAAGCAGCGCTGAGTCTAGCAAGAAGCCACCGCATGGAACCGACCGACCCAGCCTTCGCGAAGCGCCGCGCCGCAGCCCTCCTCGCGGGCCTCTTCTGCGCTCTGGTGTGGGCCGTGAACTACCCGGCCATGAAGGTCGCGTTCCGGGAGCTCTCCCCGTTCGCCTACACCGGCGGACGCTTCCTCCTCGCGGCCGCAATCACCGTGGCCTGGGGCCTTTCGCGAGGCGACCCGCTCGTTCCGCCCCGTGGCACCCGCTGGGAGACGCTGCTCCTCGCCCTCTCGGGCGTGGGCGTCTATCAGTGGTTCTACGCGCTGGGCGTCGACGGCACGACGGGGTTCGCGGCCGCGCTCCTGAACGCCATCTCGCCGCTCCTCGCCGCGATGATCGTGACGTTCGTGGGCAGCGAACGGCTCGCGCCCGTGGTCTGGATCGGGTCGATCGTCTCCTACGCCGGGGTCGGACTGTTCCTGAAGGTGTCCTCGCAGGGCGACCTCGGAACGCTCCGCGGCAACCTCCTGTGCCTCGGGTCCGCCGCGTGCTGGGCCGTCTACTCCGTCCTGGCCGGGCGCCTCGGCCGCCGCATGGCCCCGTTCACGCTCCAGGCCGCGACGTTCGTGGGCGGCACGCTCGCCCTGCTGATCTATTGCGGGCCCGCGATGGCCAGACAGGACTGGAGCGGCGTTTCCGCCACGACCTGGATCATCCTCGTGCTCTCGGCCGTGCTGCCTCTCGTCATCGCGTTCCGGCTCTGGAGCTTCGCGATCGGCGTGCTGGGTGTCGCCCCGACGACGCGCTTCAGCTTCCTCGTGCCCATCGTCGCGGGGGCCTCGTCGGCCCTCTGGACGGGCGAGAGCTTCACTCTCGACAAGCTCCTCGCGGCGGCGATCGTCCTCGCGGGGCTCGCGCTCACGCGGCTCGGAAAGTAGGCGCTCCGTCCCCTACGGAGAAGCCGTGGTGCGCGTCGCCGGCGACTCCTTCTCGGCGTCGCCGAAGAAATCCAGGAGGCCGGTCACGATCGACTCGGCCATCTCGTGCCGGAACTTCCGGGTCTTCACGAGCGTGCGGTCGTCGACGTTCGCGAGGTTCGCGATCTCGAGCAGCACCCGGTTCGGGATGCGGTTGTAGCGCAGCACCGCGGGCACCCATTCGCCGCCCCCGCGCACCACGTGCGTGCGCACGGGCGAGAAGAGGTGCACCGGCAGATCGGCCTTGCGCATCGCACCGAGCAGCCGCTCGGCCAGCGTCTCGGAGACGCCCTCGGAAACGATGCGCTCGCGCCCGTTGAACGACACCGTGGGCTGCTCGCGGTACTCCTTGAACGACGCGTACGCGCCGCCGCGCTTTCCGAAGCGGTCCCTCAGGAAGCGCTCACCCGGGATGTAGACCATGGCGCCGCGCACCGAGGGGTGGAGGCTGTCGGCGTGGATCGAGAGGAAGACCGTCTTCTCGGGCGGGATCTTCTTCTTGTCGGGCCCCGGACGCTTGAGCACGCTGTTGGCGAGATACCAGCGGAGGTTCACGCCCAGCACGGGATCGTCCAGCGCGTACGGCGGTTCCGTGAGGAGGACGCGGTCCCGGGTGTTCGGAAGGACGTCCAGGTCCTGGACGGCAAAGCCCTTCGCCGCGGACTTCGTGATCATCACCACGTCGGCCTGCGTCCGCTCCTGCAGCAGC
>CAZXSG010000226.1:0-6635 GCA_964643185.1 uncultured Holophagales bacterium | reverse complement strand
CGACGAGCGTCCGCGTGGGCGTCACGACGAAGCCCTCGGCCGTCGCGAGCGCGCCGCCGATGTCCGTTCCGCCGCCGAGCTGCACGCTCATGAGAACCTCGGCCGGGTCGTCGATGCGGTCCGAGAGGTCGACGACGCTGGTGTCGAACGCGAGGAGCGTCACCGAGAGGCCCGGCAGACCGCTGAAGATGCCCGCCAGCACGGCACTGTGGATGACGGAGTCCATCATCGAGCCGGAACAGTCGACGAGCATCACCACATGCCAGGGCAGATGCCGGTCGACGCGGGCGAAGAAGCGCAGCCGTGCGGGCACGATGCGCTTGCGCTCGGGGTCCCAGGTCTTCAGGTTCTCCTTGATGGTGCGGGTCACGTCGAGGTTGCGCGCGACCTTCAGCGGGCTCCTTCGGTTGCGGTCCACGCGGCCCCACAGAACCGGACGCACGTCTTTCGCGAGCGTCCGCTTCAGCTCCTCGACGATCTGCTTTATCAGCGTGCGCGCGGCCTCGAGGACCGGCCCCTTCATCGTTCCGCGGAACGTGAGCAGGGTCTTGAGGAGGTCGTAGCTCGGCTCGAGCTTCTTGAGCACCTCCGCGTCGGTGACGAGCTCCGTCACGCCGTAACGATCGAGCGCGTGCCGCTCGAGGACCTCGATCGTCTCCTTCGGAAACAGCTCGCGCACCTCGCCGAGCCAGCGGGGCACCGAGAAGACCGACGCCTCGCGACCGCCGTACCGGCCTTCGCCGTCGGGGTTGCCGCCCCTTAGGCCGCGTCCCTGGTACTCGCGGCCGTACAGGAACTCCAGCGCGTCCTCCATGCGCCGGTGCGCGGCGTCTCCCGAGAGCGCGTTCGGGAGAGCGTTCTCGGAGAAGCGGCCGAGCACGAGCCGCCACCGCGTGTGGAGCCGCGCGTCAGACAGGGGGCGCCTCCAGCAGGCCGTCGCGCGTGAGCGTCTCGCGGAGGCGGCGGTCCACCTCGAGGCCGGCATACAGATCCCCTTCCGAGACGTCCGTGAGATCGAGAGGCTGGAGGCTCTCGAAACCCGTCCTCGACGCCACGAGATGCCCGAGCCGGTCGGTCTCGCGGGGCGAGAGCACCGAGAACGCGAGGCGCAGCCGCGGCAGCGCGCCGAGGAAGCCGGCCTCGTCCCACGAGGCGATGAGCTGGTGGACGGATTCGAGGACCTCGGGAACCTGCCACAGAACGTTGCGGCTCGCGCGGAGAACTCCTCGCAGGAAGCCGGTTCCCGCGGCGTCTCCGAGGGGGCTCGAGAGATGCGCGCTCAGGCGCTCTCCCAGATCCGCCGCCGAGAGGCGGCCCTCCGCGAACAGCGAGCCTGCGGCGGCCCCTCCGAGGAGCGGGTTGCCCGAGGGCACCGCCTCGAGCTCGCGCAGCCGGAGGAGCAGGAGCTCTCGCGAACCCTCTGCCCTGCGAACCTCCGATAGCGTGAGTTCGGCCTGCTGCAGCGCGAGGAGCGCGTCGAGCGCTTCGTCCTCGCCTTCGGCCGCGACGCGAGAGAGATCCGGCAGGAGATAGCAGGCCCTTTCGAAGGCCCGGAGCGCCGTTTCAGGAAGGCCCTCGAGGCGGTGCGCTTCGAGGACTTCCTGGGAGACGAGGAGGAGCAGGAGCGCCTCCAGCGTTTTCACGACCGAAGGAAACGCGCCGTCTTCCTGGATGAGCTCGGCGGTGCGCGCGAGGACGTCCGGCGCCTCGTGATGGAGGCCCATGCGGCAGGCCTCGACGAGGAGCGAGGCGGCCACCTCGGACCGCCGCCCCATTCCCGCCGTCTGCGCCTCCGCAAGGGTTTCGACGAGCCGCGCCGCGGCCGCCTCGCGCACGGTCGATCCGTACACGGAACACTCGATGAGCCGGCCCTCCGTGTTGGGCCGCCACCTCACGACCCAGCCTTCCTCCACCCGTTCGAGGTCCTCGCCCGAGACGAAGTTCGGGCCGCGCACCCGTTCCCCGAAGGGCACGGCGAGAAACGACAGCCGGAACAGAAAGCGCGAGATCTCGCGGTGCTCGGCGCGCCGGTAGAGATCGAGGGACAGCTCGCGAATCGAGAGGCGCTCGGTCTCGATCCCGAGGCGCTCGCCCTCGCGGGCGAAGTCCAGGACGATCGGCGGAACGCCGGCTTCCTCGGGCACGCGGCCGACGAGGTCGCCCGCGAGGAGCTTGCGGGCGGCCGCGAGCACGGCGACACCCTCGACGTCGAGCGAGCCCTTGACGAGGGCCGACCTCACGCCGTCGAGGAGGTCCTCGCGGGAGGGCGTGTCGTGGCCCCTGAGCCCGGCGAGCCGCCGGGTCTGCACGGCCGCGGCGATCACGTCGGCCGTGGACGTCGACAGCGCCCGCGTCGCGCGGCCCAGCTCGGTGAGGAGCTCCTCGACGGGGCGGCCCTCCCACAGGTGCTGATAGAAGCCCGGCGAGGGCATTCCGCTCGCGTAGCCGTTCAGCCGGTCGAGCTGCGGGAAGCCGTAGCGCATGAGCACGACGAGCGCGTCGTCGCTCGCGATCTTCAGAGGCTTGGGGAGCGCGGGCTTCGCCGAGAGAACCGCCGGCGCGTGAAACGCTCCGACCACCACGACGACGCGCCCCTCGGTGTCCTTCGCAGTTTCCTCAGAGATCGCCGCCGCCATCGCGCTCTCGCGGGCGAGCATGCCCTCGGCCCGGAGCATCGTGTCGGAGTAGTCTTGGCGTGCCGCCTCGCCGTACGCGAGGACGTCGCGGAAGAAAGCCGCGTCGCTCCGGGCCTTGCCGGTGCATTCGTAGAGCTGATCCCACAGATCGTCGGGGTCCCGCGCGCCGGCCCGCTCGCAGGCCGCGCGGAGGAAGCGCGCGTGGAGGAGGCCGCGCTCCTCCAGCAGGCTCTCGGCCTTGGCGGTGGGCGCGCGGCGGCCCGCGGCGACCATCTCCGGAAACGTGAGGTCCACGAACCGCGTGCGGGCGCCCACCTCGGCCCCCGCTCGCATCGCGGCGAGCTCGGGGCTGAAATCGCACAGCGGATACGTGGCCGAGTGCCGTTCCGGAAGCCCTTCCGCAACGCGCCTCACGTACGTCGTGTAGATCGCCACCGGCATGCGCGTCTTCTTCGAGAGGAGGAACGGGATGAGCGGTGTGGCGTCGCGCGGACCCTCGATGAGCACGGCCGCGGGCTTCAGGCTCCGGATGACGGAAGCGACGCGGCGCGCGCAGGCGGGACTGTGATGCCGGACGGGCAGACAGACGATCCGGGCCGAGAGGTCGATTCCGTCTCCCGGAGCGGCAGCCGTCGTGGGTGTTTCGGGCGCTGCCGTCTTCCGCGGACGCTTCGCGGCCACGCTCCTACCCCAGGAGGTTCCGGGCGCGGTGGAAATCCTCCCAGAGGGAGGAGCTCGCGCACCGCTTCTTCACGACGACGTCGAAGTACTGCCGGAGCTTCTTCACGTCGTCGGGGTTGTCCTTCAGGACGGCGCCTTTGAGGTGTCGGCCGAGCAGCTCCGGCGTGAGCTTCCCCTCGCCGTAGTGGTACGCGTCGAGGCCGGCGGTGTAGGCAACCGAGACCGCCTCGGCGGTGGACATCACGGCCGACGGCTTCTCCACCGGCACGCCCTCCGCCGTCTTGCCCTCGCGGAGATCCTGGAACGCCGTGACGAGAAGCTCGACGACGCCCTTGTCGATCGCGACGCCCGCCTTGGACTCGCCCAGGAGCCGTATGCACTCCTCGGTGACGAGCTTCACCTCGAGCGAAAGCTCGCGAATGGGCGGGACGGTCTCGAAGTGGAAGCGGCGTTTCAGGGCGCTCGACATCTCGTGGACGCCGCGGTCGCGGATGTTGGCCGTGGCGATGACGTTGAATCCCGGCTTCGCGAGGAGCACGCGGTCTTCGCCGGCCAGCTCCGGCACGACGAGCAGCTTGTCCGAGAGGATCGACACGAGGGAGTCCTGCACCTCCGGCGGGCAGCGCGTGATCTCTTCGAACCGCGCCAGGATGCCCGTGCTCATTCCCACGTGGAGCGGCGACGGCACGAGCGCCCGGAGCGACGGCCCCTCGTTCAGGAGGAGCGCGTAGTTCCACGAGTATTTGATCTGGTCTTCGGTGGTCCCGGCCGTTCCCTGGATGGTGTTCGTCGAGGTGCCGGAGATCGCCGCCGCGAGGAGCTCCGAAAGCATCGACTTGGCCGTGCCGGGCTCCCCCACGAGGAGGAGCCCGCGATCGGAAAGGAGACCCACGACCGCCCGCTCGACGAGGGCGTCGTCACCGTAGAACTTGCGTGTGATCCTGGGGTTCTCGGATCCGCAGATGAAGGAGCGGACTGCCCGTGGGGAGAGTTTCCAGCCTTCGGGCCGTTCCGCGCGATCGGACTCGGAGAGGGCCCGCAGCTCGTCCGCGAAACGGACCTCCGCCGGGGGTCTGAGGACGTCGACGCCGTTCGATTTCATTCGGGAGGAGAGTATTCCACGTCACTCCTTCACCGCCCGCTGCGTCTTGCCGTCGGGCTGGCGGAGGAGCATCGCCGTGACGGCTCCCTTCGCGTCCACCTCGAATGACATCGTCGCGGCCAGATCCTCGTAGAAGAACTCCGTCTTCGACGAGGGCCGGAGCGCGAGCGGACGGCCTCTCTCGCGAACCGCGTAGAGCACCGATCCCGCCTTCACCACGCGCCGCGTCGACGCGTCCTCGAGGCGGTACGTGCCCTCGTAGCGCGACAGCACGTCGTCGGCGAGCGTCACGACCGTGCGCGGCGCGAGGAACGGGACGGGTGAGGCGGTGAGGTACCGCTCGCGGAGCGGCTCCCCTCTCAGGAAGGACTTCATCGCCTCGAGGATCTTCGGCGACGAGAGAAAGAGCGGATCACTGTGTCCCGCGCCCTCGAGGACGAGGTGCTCGGCGTTCGGGAGCGTGCGGCGCAGCTCGTCGGCCTGGCGGGGGCGCGTGCGGCCGTCGAGCGTGCCGCTGATGAGGAGAGCGCGCGCGTCGCTCCGGAGCGGGCTCCGGAACGCGTCGCCGAGGTCCGGCATGCCGAAGCCCTCGCAGACCTCGGGGAACGGCGCGTTGATCGCGTCGCCGAGCAGCGTGCGCTGGGCCTCGTCGCGGATGAGCTCCCTGCGGGCGGGAGAGATTCCGGAAGCACAGTCCATGGCGATCGACATTCCGGGAATGCCGGTTCCCATACGCGTCGGGGCCGCGGCCAGGGCCAGCGCCGTCCAGTCGCCCTTCTCGAGCCGCGAGACGAAGTCTGGCATCAGCGAGAACACCTCGGGCCCGAACAGCATGCCCGAGAGAACGCTCTGGAGGTCGAACGGCCCGAGCACGAACGTCGCGGCCTGGCCGTTCAGAGGATGCGTGAGGGAGATGCTCTTCGGCCGGGCCTCGAGCTCCTTCAGCAGCCTCGAGATCGAAGCGACGAGGTCGGGATGCGTGCCGTCTTTCGCGGCAAGGCGGGCGATCTCCTCCACGAGCGACTGCTGGTCGCTCGGCAGCTTGTAGGTGTCGTCGGGGCCTTCGATCCCGGCGAGGATGACGCGGTCCACGGTGCCGGGGTGGTACCGCAGCGCCGCGACGGCGAGGTGCGTTCCGTAACTGATGCCCCAGAGGTCGAGCTTCCGGGCCCCGAGCGCCTTCCTCAGGTCTTCGAGATCCGCCGCGCTTTCCCGCGTGTTGTAGCCGGCGAGGTCCACGCCCGAGGCCCGCAGGCGCTGGGCGCACTCCCGCGCGGCCGCCGCCATCAGCGCGCCGCTCTTCACGCGGTCGAGCGGCTCTCCGGGTGGCACCTGGTACGTGTCCTTGCACCTCAGGTCGGGCTCGGACGCGCCGGTCCCCCGCTGGTCGAAGGCGATCACGTCGCCGAATTCCCGGAGCGCCTGGAACAGCGGGAAGCGCGAGCCCTTGGCGGCGTCGATGCCGGAGCCGCCCGGGCCGCCCGCCAGGTAGACGATGGGATTCCCCGGCTCCTTCGCCGTCGAGCGGAAGCGCACGAAACGAAGAGCGATCGAGCGCGAGCCCGGCTTCGCGCGGTTCTCGGGAACGCGGATCTCGCTCTTCTCGGCATCGATCTTCGTACCGTTCGAAGCCACGAACGCGTGGGGCGTGAACTCGGCCGTGGCCGCGGGGGCGGGCGTCGCGGCCAGCGGAAGAACCGCGGCCAGCAGGATCCGTATCTCAGTGCGCATGATGTTTCGTCCTCCGGCTCCGTCTACGAGCGGTTCACCCGAAGGTCTCCGTCCGATCGGTGAACGGCTCCCGTTTCCGGTGAACGACATTCCGTCCGCGGGCGAGGCCGTGGGAGCCTCGTGCGCATGAGGTTTCTCGCGCTCGTCCTGCTCCTGGTCTCGGCAGGGAACGCTCCGGGCGCGTCCACGTGGGACGGGCCCCGCATGCGCGTGGGCCACGACCCCGCGTGGGCGAGCCCGGCGTTCGACGACTCCTCGTGGACGAAGATCGCGCTCCACGACGTGCCGCATCCGAACGACTCGGTGTGGCTCCGCTGGAAGGTCGACCTCACCCGCTACGAGCGCGCTCCCGGGCGGCCGTACGGCGTCTACTTCGGCGCGATGGCATCCCACGAGATCTGGTGGGACGGCACGCTCATCGGCAAGAGCGGGGTCGTGGGCCGTACGAAGGCTACCGAGGTTCCCGGCCTCATCGAGTCGCATTA
>CAZXSG010000225.1:0-6636 GCA_964643185.1 uncultured Holophagales bacterium | reverse complement strand
AGGAGGACGACGGCGATGGCCGTGGCCGCAGCGTACTCGTACTGCTCGAGCTTGCTCATGATGAGGAGCGGCGCGATCTCGGTTCTCATGGGCAGGTTTCCCGAGATGAAGACGACCGAGCCGTACTCGCCGAGGCCGCGCGCGAACGCGAGTGCGACGCCGGTGATCCAGGCCGGCAGGATCTCGGGGAGGATCACGCGGAGCGCCGTTTGCAGGCGGCTCGCGCCGAGGCTCGCGGCGGCCTCCTCGAGCTCGGGCTCGAGGTTCTCGAGCACCGGCTGCAGCGTGCGTACCACGAACGGCAGCCCCACGAAGACGAGCGCGACCACGATGCCGAGCGGCGCGAAGGCGACCTTCAGACCCAGCGCGTCGAGGTGCCGCCCGAACCAGCCCGAGGGCGCGTACAGCGTGGTGAGGACGATGCCCGCGACGGCCGTGGGAAGCGCGAACGGGAGATCCACGAGAGCGTCGGCGAGGCGCCGCCCTGGAAACGGATACCGCACGAGCACCCAGGCGACGAGCAGCCCGAACACCCCGTTGACGGCAGCGGCCGCCGCAGCGGCAAGGAGGCTCAGCTTGCACGCGGCGAGCACCCGCGGCGTCGTGACGACCTGCCAGAACGCCGTGGGACCGAGTGTGGCGGCCTTCAGGCCGAGGGCCAGGAGCGGGATCAGCACCACGATGCTCAGCGCGACGAGCGTGAACCCCATCGGGAGCCCGAACCCGGGAAGGCTCCCGCGACGCGAACTCACCTCACTTCACCTTGTAGATCTGGTCGAAGACGCCACCGTCGTCGAAGTGCGTCTTCTGGGCCTTCGTCCAGCCTCCGAAGACCTCGTCCACGGTGAAGAGATCGACCTTGGGGAAGATCCCGCCGCTCTTCGCGAGGGCCGCCGTCGAGCGAGGACGGTAGAAGTGCTTCGCGACGATCGCCTGGCCGTCCTCGGTGTAGAGGAACTGGAGGTAGGCCTCGGCCAGCGGACGCGTCTTGTGCCGGTCGGCATTGGCGTCGACGACGGCGACCGGAGGCTCGGCCAGGATGCTCACCTTCAGGACGACGATCTAGAACTTCCCCTTCCCGATCTCGCGGGTCAGGTGGAACGCCTCGTTCTCCCACGAGACGAGAACGTCGCCCATCCCGCGCTCGGTGAACGTCGTCGTGGAGCCGCGGGCGCCCGTGTCCAGCACGGGCACGTTCTGGAAAATTCTCCCCATGAACCCCCGCGCGCTGGCGTCGCTCCCGCCTGGCTTTCGCAGCGCGTGGCCGTAGGCCGCGAGGTAGTTCCAGCGCGCGCCGCCCGAGGTCTTGGGGTTGGGCGTGATCACGGAGACGCCCGGGCGCGCGAGGTCGTCCCAGTCCTGGATGCCCTTCGGATTTCCCTTGCGGACCACGAACACGATCGTGGACGTGTAGGGCGCGCTGTTCTGGGGGAGCCTCTTCTGCCAGCCTTCGGGCAGGAGCTTCCCCTTCTCGGCGAGCGCGTCGATGTCGTAGGCGAGCGCAAGCGTGACGACGTCGGCCTCGAGGCCGTCGATCACCGAGCGGGCCTGCTTGCCCGAGCCGCCGTGCGACTGGTTGATGGTGACCGTCTGCCCGGTCCTCGCCTTCCAGCTCTTCGCAAAGGCGGCGTTCACGTCGGCGTACAGCTCGCGTGTCGGGTCGTACGACACGTTGAGGAGGGTGGCGCTCCCGCCGCGAGGAGCGGTCCACGCCCCGAACGTCGCGAGCGCGAGGGCAATGATGGCGAATGCGTAGAGGAGGGGGCGTCGGCTCATGGGGGCAATCCTTCCCATTCTCGGCGGCGGATCCGGCGATCGGCCTGATGCCGGTGCATCAGACGAACCGGAGCGGAGAACGAAGGAAGCAGGCGGGAAAAACGAAAACGCCCACCGTCCCTCGCGGGTGGTGGGCGCTGGTCGATCACGCGTGTGATCAGGCCTTCAGCACGTCCACCTTCCGGTCGCAGGGCGGCAACAACACATGAGCGGGTGGACGCGCGACATCGAGCACGGAATCTGGGCTCGCGCACGGCGACTGTCAAGACGGAGCGCCAACCAACGCCTCATGGAACGCCCACCAGCGCCGGCGCTTCGACCTCGTAGCCGAGGTTCGGTGAGAGCCAGCGTTCGGCCTCCTCGAGCGTCCAGCCCTTGCGCGTGGCGTAGTCGGCCACCTGCTCGCGCGTGAGGCGGCCCACCGCGAAGTACGTGCTGAGAGGCGACGCGAAGTAGAAGCCGCTCACCGAGCTCGCGGGGTGCATCGCCATGCTCTCGGTGAGCTTCATCCCGGTGCGCTTCTCCGCGTCGAGGAGACGGAAGAGCGTGAGCTTCTCGGTGTGGTCGGGGCACGCGGGATAGCCCGGCGCGGGGCGGATCCCGCGGTAGCGCTCGCGGACGAGGTCCTCTGTGGTGAGGGCCTCCTCGCGGCCGTAGCCGAGGTCGAAACGGGCCTTCTGGTGCAGCGCCTCGGCGAACGCCTCGGCGAGCCGGTCGGCAAGGGCCTTGACCAGGATGGAGCGGTAATCGTCGTGGTCCTTCTCGAACTTCGCGCAGAGCGCTTCCGTGCCGATCCCCGTGGTCACGGCAAAGGCGCCCACGTAGTCGATGCGGCCCGAGTCGCGGGGCGCCACGAAATCGGCCAGCGCGAGGTTGGGCTGTCCCTCGGGTTTCTTCCCCTGCTGTCTCAGCGTATGGAGCTTCGCGAGGAGCGCGCGGCGGCTGGTGTTCGTGTAGAGCTCGAGGTCGTCGCCCACGGCATTCGCGGGGAAGAAGCCGTAAACGCCCCGCGCGGTGAGGCTGCCGGTCTTCACGATGTCGAAAAGGAGCTCCTGGGCGTCGTCCCAGAGCTCCTTCGCGCGGGCCTCCGCCAGGATCTGGGGATAGCGCCCGCGCAGCTCCCAGGCGTGGAAGAACGGCGACCAGTCGATGAAGCGGGTCAGCTCGTCGAGGTCGACCTGGTCGACCGTGCGGACGCCGAGGAACTTCGGCTCGGCGATCTCGGCATCGGCCCAGTCGAGCGCGAGGCGCCGGCGGCGGGACTCTTCCAGGCTGTGAAGGGGAGCGGCAACCCGGGATCCATAGCTCTCGCGCACGCGCTCCTGCTCGCGACGGTTCTCGGCCTCGTAGGGAGCCCGCAGGGTCTTCGAGATCAGGGAGCCCACGACGCCCACCGCGCGCGAAGCGTCGGCCACGTGGACGACGGGCGGGCCGTAATGCGGGGCGATCTTGACCGCCGTGTGGGCCGAGCTCGTGGTCGCGCCGCCGATGAGGAGCGGCACGGTGAAGCCCTCGCGGGTCATCTCCTTGGCCACGTGGACCATCTCGTCGAGAGACGGCGTGATGAGGCCCGAGAGGCCGATGAAGTCGGCGTTCGTGGCCTTCGCGGCCGCCAGGATCTTGTCGGCGGCCACCATGACGCCGAGGTCGGTCACCTCGTAGTTGTTGCACGCGAGAACGACCCCGACGATGTTCTTGCCGATGTCGTGGACGTCGCCCTTCACCGTGGCGAGGAGCACGCGTCCGGCGTTCTTCGCGGCGCCCGCGGCCTTTTCCTTCTCGAGGTACGGCGTGAGGTACGCGACGGATTTCTTCATCACGCGCGCGCTCTTGACCACCTGCGGCAGGAACATCTTGCCGGCGCCGAAGAGGTCGCCCACGACGTTCATGCCCGCCATGAGCGGGCCCTCGATGACCTTCAGCGGGCGCCCGAGCTTCACGCGGGCCTCTTCGGTGTCGGCCTCGATGAAGTCCACGATGCCGTGGACGAGCGCGTGGGCGAGCCGTTCCTCCACGGGCTTGGCCCGCCAGGCGTCGGCGACGGCCTCGACCTTGCCGGCCTGCTTCACGGTTTCGGCGAACGCGATGAGGCGCTCGGTGGCGTCTGTGCGGCGATTCAGGATGACGTCCTCGACGAGCTCTTTCAGCTCGGCCGGGATGTCCTCGTACACCGCGAGCTGTCCCGCGTTGACGATGCCCATGTCGAGGCCGGCCTGGATCGCGTGGTAGAGGAACGCCGCGTGCATCGCCTCGCGCACGGCGTTGTTGCCGCGGAACGAGAACGAGAGGTTCGAGATGCCGCCGCTCGTCCGCGCGTGGGGCAGGTTCGCCTTGATCCACCGCACGGCCTCGATGAAGCCCACGGCGTAGCCGTCGTGCTCCTCCATGCCCGTCGCGACGGTGAGGACGTTGGGATCGAAGACGATGTCCTCGGGCGGGAAGCCCATCTCCGTGAGGAGGCGGTAAGCCCGGGTGCAGACCTCGATCTTCCGTTCGAGGGTGTCGGCCTGGCCCTTCTCGTCGAACGCCATGACGATCACGGCCGCGCCGTACCGCCGCACGAGGCGGGCCTTCTCGAGGAAGTCGGCCTCGCCTTCCTTGAGCGAGATGGAGTTCACCACCGCCTTGCCTTGGAGGCACTGGAGGCCGGTCTTGATCACGCTCCACTTCGAGCTGTCGATCACGATGGGGAGCTTCGCGACGTCCGGCTCGGACGACACGAGGTTCAGGAAGTCCCGCATCGCCTTCTCGGAGTCGAGCATCCCCTCGTCCATGTTCACGTCGAGGAGGTTGGCTCCGCCCTCGACCTGCTGCCGCGCGACGACGAGGGCGTCCTCGAGCTTTCCCTCCAGAACGAGCTTCGCGAACTTCGGAGACCCGGTCACGTTCGTGCGCTCGCCGATGAGCGTGAAGTTGCTCTCGGGACGGATGGTGAAGGGCTCGAGACCCGAGACGCGGAAGCGCTTCTCGATCACGGGGATCTGCCTTGGAGGCATACCCCGGACAGCCGTCGCCATCGCGCGGATGTGGTCGGGCGTGGTGCCGCAGCAGCCGCCCACGATGTTCACCCAGCCCGCCTCGGCGAAGCTCCACATGTCGGCGGCCATGATCTCGGGCGTCTCGTCGAAGCCACCGAACGCGTTGGGGAGGCCGGCGTTCGGGTAGGCCGTCGTGAAGATCGGCGCGACCTCGGACAGCTCCTCGATGTACGGGCGCATCTCCTTGGCGCCGAGCGCGCAGTTGATGCCCACGGAGAGGAGCGGAGCATGCGCCACGCTGTTCCAGAACGCCTCGACGAGCTGGCCCGAGAGCGTGCGGCCGCTCTTGTCGGTGATCGTCACCGAGACCATGAGCGGCAGCCGCTTGCCGGTCTCCTCGACGTACTCGGCGACCGCGAACAGCCCGGCCTTGAGCACGAGCGTATCGAACGCCGTCTCGAGGAGGAGCGCGTCCACGCCGCCGTCCACGAGGCCGCGGATCTGCTCTTTGTAGGCGTCCACGAACTGCCGGTAGCGCATCTCGCGCTTGCCCGGGTCGTTCACGTCCACGGCGAGGGAGAGCGTGCGGTTCGTGGGTCCGAGCGACCCGAGGACGAACGCGAAGCGCCCCGGATCCTCGTCGCGAATGTGGTTCACGGCCTTCCGCGCGACGTGCGCCGCCGCGACGTTGAGGTCGTACGCGTAGCTCTCCATCTGGTAGTCGGCCAGCGAGATCGCCTGCGCGTTGAACGTGTTCGTCTCGATGAGGTCGGCCCCGGCCCTGAGGTACTGGAGGTGGATGTCCTCGATGACGTCGGGGCGGGTGAGCACGAGGAGGTCGTTGTTGCCCTTGAGGTCGGAAGGGTGCTTCTCGATCTGGGCAACGAGGTCGCGCGAGCGCGCGTCCCGGCTCCGGAGGACGCTCTCCGGCGCGCCCGCGCCACGGTACGAGGCCTCGTCCAGCTTGAAGCGCTGGATCATCGTGCCCATCGCGCCGTCGACGACGAGGATCTGTTTCGCGAGAAGGTCCCGGAGAAGGGTCTCGACGCTTCTCACTTCTTTCCTCCCGCGGGGGAATTCGCCGCTGCCGTTTGCACGGGCCTCGGCAGCGTCTCGAGGACGCGCTTCACGACGTCGTAGCGCGCCATGGGCATGAGGTGCACGCCGCGCGCCCTCTCGAAGATGCCCTGCGCCAGCTCGATGCCGATGGCGAGCCCCTCCTCGGCCTCGAAGTCGGGTCCTTTGTCCGCCGCCTTGCGCATGCGCTCGAGGATCTCCTCGGGGACGACCATGCCGGGCACCTCGTTCGCGAAGTAGAGGGCCTGCTTGAGGCTCTTCGGCGGAATGAGGCCCACGAGGATGGGGATCTGCCGCGACTCGGGCCGCGCGTAAAAGCGGTCCAGCGCCGCGAGGTCGTACACGGGCTGCGTCTGCGCGAACGTGGCGCCGGCCTCGATCTTGGCGAGGAGCTTGGAGATCTCGACGTCGAGGTCCTTGGCGGCGGGGTTCGCCGCGCAGGCGATGGCGAAGCCCGTGGTCGAGCCGATGGTGCCGTCGGCCATGTCCTTCCCGGCGTTGAGGCTCTTCACGATGCGCAGGAGGCCCAGCGTGTCCACCTCGCCCACCTGCTTGGCGAGCGGGTAGTCGCCGATCTTGAGCGGGTCGCCACCCACCACGAGGAGCGCCTTGATGCCGAGCCCGGAAGCGCCGAGCAGATCGCTCTGGATGCTCAGCACGTTCCGATCGCGCGGGGAGAAGTGGAAGATCGACTCGATGCCCGTCTCGCGCTTGATGAGGTGTGCGACGGCAATGGACGACATGCGCAGGCGGGCCATGGGGTTGTCGGTCACGTTGATGGCGTCGACACCCACGCCGCGCAGGA
>CAZXSG010000224.1:0-6637 GCA_964643185.1 uncultured Holophagales bacterium | reverse complement strand
GTTGAGCGTTCCCGGGAACGACGGGCGGGCCTCTTCGGCCTTGTCGAGAAGCTCCCGCGCCTCGGCGAAGTTGCCTTCCAGCGTCCGCTTGATCGCCTCCACGTGCGCGTCCACGTAGTGCGGCGGCTCCGTGAGGAACTTCGGGGCCAGGGCTTTGGTGAACAGTTTCTCGCGGTCCCGCTCGGCCTTGAGGCAGTTGCGGAAGACCATGACCCCGAGCTGGGCCTCGGTGCCCTGCGTGCCCAGGACCTCCATCTGCTTCTCGGAGCGGTCCAGGTCGCCCGAGAAGAGCAGGAGCTCGAACAGGAACGTCCGGGGACCCGGATCCGTGGGCTTCGCCTTGACCTCCTTGGTCACGGCCTCGATGGCGCCGGCCAGGTCTCCGGCGTCGAAAAGCTCCTTGGGAGAGGGCATCTGCAAGCTCCTTCTCGCCCGTCCGGGCGCGGTTCTCGGAACGATTTCGACATCCTAAACGAAGGACACGTTGACCGTTCTTCTCCGCGAGCGCTATCGTCCGCCTCCCAGACACCCCGAAATCCACATCCCGGCCTCGTGAAGGAAGCGCAACGAGATGCCTGAGCCCCAACCGGTCGTCGACGTCGAAGCGCTGCTCGCGCCCATCTCGGAGGAGCGGCCGTGCGGAGAGGATCAGTACTACACGGGCGTCCGCGACGAGCTGAAGAGCGCGCGGACGACGGATGAGGATCAATCCCGGGAAAACGCCCGCGTCGCGGACTTCCGGCTCACCAAGGAGCTGGCGATCGACGCGCTTTCCAACAAGGCCAAGGACCTCCAGTTCGCGGCCTGGCTCACGGAAGCGCTGACGCGTCTCCACGGCATCGCGGGCCTGAGGGACGGCTTCAAGGTCATCGGCGGTCTCCACGAGCGCTACTGGGACGGCTACTACCCGGAGCTCGACGAAGGCGATTCGGAGAACCGGGCCCGCTGCCTCGCCGACTTCGACGGGATCGCGGCGTCGGCCCTCCTCGACGTCGTGGTCGCGAAGTCCGGGCCGCTCACGAAGACGGTCACGCACCTCGTGAGCGCCAACCGGACGCTGCGTGCGCCGGAACGCGAGGAAGACAAGCCGGCCTACGAGCAGGCCAAGGCCGAGCTCGAGGAAGCCAAGTCCCAGATCGAGGAAGCCAAGGAGAAGACGCCCCGCGCGTTCTACGAGGACGCGGTCGCGACCGTGGACGCCTGCCTCGCCGCCTATCAGGTCATGGACAAGGCCATCGACGTGAAGTTCGGCGCGGGCAATGCTCCTTCCCTCAAGCAGCTCAAGACCCGCCTCGACGAAGTGAAAACGTTCGTCACGAGGGCGCTCGCGCAGAAGAAGGCCCAGGAGGGCGACGGCGGAAGCGGGGGTGAAGAGGGGGAGGGCGAGGCGACCGAGGGAACGGGCACCGGAGGCGGCAAGGGACAGCCCCGGGGACGTCAGGAAGCCCTCCAGCGGCTCCGCGACGTCGCGGCCTGGTTCAAGCGCAACGAGCCGCACAGCCCCGTTCCGTTCCTCGTCGAGCGCGCCGTCATCTGGGCCGAGAAGCCGTTCGACTTCTGGCTGCAGGACATCCTGAAGGAAGGCGCGGCCCTCGAGCAGATCAGGGAGTCCATCGGCATCAGGACGATCGAAGCGGCCGACGCGGCCGCGCCGCCGGCGGAGTGATTCGAGTGATTCAACGGGCGTTTCCAGAAACGTCCTTCCGGGTTTCGTCACGGTAGAAGGGAGTTACACATGCCGAAGAAAGAGAGCATCCAGCAAAAGCTCAAGAGGGTGCGCCCGCCGCGCGTCCAGATCACGTACGACCTCGAGGTGGGCGGCGCGATCGAGAAGAAGGAGCTTCCGTTCGTCGCCGGCGTCCTCGGCGATTTCACCGGTCACGTGGACCCGAACAGTCCGCTGCCGCGCATGAAGGACCGGAAGTTCGTCGAGATCGACCGCGACAACTTCGACAAGGTTCTCTCCGGCATGGCGCCGCGTCTCGCGCTCCGCGTGGACAACAAGCTCGCCGACGACGGCAGCAAGATGGCCGTCGAGCTGAAGTTCAACAGCATGGACGACTTCGAGCCGGATCAGCTCGTCCAGCAGGTCGAGCCGATGCGCAAGCTCATGGAGGCCCGCTCCAAGCTGCGCGACCTCGTCTCCAAGACCGACGGCAACGACAAGCTCGAGGAGATGCTCACGAACGTCCTCAAGGACGCAGGTTCCCAGAAGGATCTGGGCGACGCGCTCGGCGTCGCCAAGAAGGAGGGCGAATGAGCGGCGCCCAGGAAAAACAGGCCCAGACGGTCACCAAGGAAGAGGAAGGCAGCCTTCTCGACCAGATCCTCTCCCAGGGCCGCCTCGCAACGGACTCCAAGGACGCCTCGAGCGTCGCGCAGGCCAAGGACCTCCTCGGAGAGTTCGTCTCCCAGGTCCTCGAAGGCCAGATCACGGTTTCCAAGGACCTCGAGGCCTCGATCAACGCCCGCATCGCGGCGATCGACGAGCTCCTCTCGGCCCAGATGAACCAGATTCTCCACAACCCCGACTTCCAGAAGCTGGAAGGCTCCTGGCGCGGTCTCAAGCATCTCGTCTTCGAGAGCGAGACCGGCACCATGATGAAGATCCGGGTCATGAACGCGTCGAAGAAGGACCTCCTCAAGGATCTCGAGAAGGCTCCCGAGTTCGATCAGTCGGCCCTTTTCAAGAAGGTCTACGAAGAGGAGTACGGCCAGTTCGGCGGCGCTCCTTACGCGGCCCTCATCGGGGACTACGAGTTCTCCAACAGCCCTCAGGACATGACGCTCCTCGAGAAGATCTCGCAGGTCGCCGCGGCGGCCAACGCGCCGTTCATCTCGTCGGCGGCCCCGCAGCTCTTCGGCCGCAACAGCTACGCCGAGCTTTCCGAGGTGCGTGACCTCGCCAAGATCTTCGAGAGCTCCGAGTACGCCAAGTGGCGGTCCTTCCGCGAGTCCGACGACTCCCGTTACGTCGGCCTCACACTGCCCCGCACGCTCATGCGGCTCCCGTACGGACCCGAGACGATTCCCTGCGAGAGCTTCAACTTCGACGAGGAAGTCGACGGCACCGACCACAGCCAGTACTGCTGGGGCAACGCGGCCTACTCCTTCGGAACGCGCCTCACCGAGGCGTTCGCCATGTACCAGTGGTGCGTGACGATCCGCGGCGTGGAGGGCGGCGGCCTCGTGGAAGGTCTCCCGACCCACACGTTCAAGACCGACGACGGCGACGTGGCGCTCAAGTGCCCCACCGAGGTCGCGATCACCGACCGCCGCGAGAAGGAATACTCGGACCTCGGGTTCATTCCTCTCGTGCACTGCAAGGGCACCGATTACGCGGCCTTCTTCGGCGCGCAGTCGTGCAACAAGCCGGCGAAGTACAACTCGCCGGACGCCGAGGCCAACGCGCGCCTCTCCTCGCAGCTCCCGAACATCTTCGCGGTGTCGCGCTTCGCGCACTACCTCAAGGTCATGATGCGCGACAAGATCGGCAGCTTCATGTCCCGCGGGGAGACCGAGAAGTTCCTCAACACCTGGATCTCCGACTTCATCACCCCCGACGAGAACGCCTCGGCGTACTACAAGGCGCAGAAGCCTCTCCGCGACGCCAAGATCGAGGTCGTGGAAGTCCCCGGCAAGCCGGGCGCCTACAGGGCCGTCGCCCACCTCCGTCCGCACTTCCAGCTCGACGAGCTCTCCGTCTCTCTCCGCATGGTCGCGAACCTTCCCGGCGGGGCTGGATAAGCAATCGCCCCGGCTTGGTCCTACGGTTTTCCCGAGGCCCCCGGAGGAGGCGTTCAGCGCTCCGGGGGCCTCGTTTCCATGAGGAGGTGGCTTGGCGCGCTACGAGCCCGATGTTCGGATCACGCTGTCGGTTCTGGACAGGCTCCTCGACTTCGAGCCCGAGGCGCCCGCCGATCCGCCGCTTTCGCGCGCCCGGGGCATCAAGATGCTGCGGGCCTCCGTGAGGCGTGACCTCGAATGGCTGCTCAACACGCGGCGCCTGGCCGACGACGTTCCCAAGGAGCTCAGCGAGGCCACGCGTTCCGTGATCACGTTCGGGCTTCCCGACTTCCTCACCGCCAACACGAAGAGCTCCCTCGATCAGGGCACCGTCCGCCGCGCGATCGAGGACGTGATCCGGCACTTCGAGCCGCGCCTCTTCGACGTCATCGTCACCCTCGAAGAGGAAACCAAGGAGAACCCCTACGGCCCCACCGCACTGCGTTACCGCATCGAGGCGAAGTTGCGCGTCGACCCCGCCCCCGAGCCGATCGTGTTCGATACCATGTTCCTCGAAGGAACCTCCGGTGTCACGGTTCGGGAGGACTAGTTGAGGGACGAGCTTCTCGGCGCCTACGAGCGCGAGCTCACGTATCTCCGCCGCCTCGGCGCGGAGTTCGCCGGGCGCTACCCGAAGATCGCGGCCCGCCTCGCTCTCGAGCAGGACAAGTGCGACGACCCGCACGTCGAGAGGCTCATCGAGTCCGTCGCGTTCCTGTGCGCCCGCGTGCGCCTCAAGATCGACGACGACTTTCCCGAGATCACCGACGCGCTCCTCTCGGTGCTCTACCCGAGCTTCCTCGCGCCCGTGCCGTCGACGTCGATCGTGCAGTTCGTGCTGGATCCCAACCAGGCGAGCCTGCAAGTGGGGAAGACCCTGCCGCGCGGGTCCATGCTCGCGTCGCGGCCCGTGGACGGCGCGCCCTGCCGCTTCCAGACGGCCTACCCGGTCACCCTGTGGCCCATCGAGCTCACGGCGGCGCGGTTCGAGCTGCCCGGCGCCGCGGGCGTCTCGGGCAACGACGCGCGCCTCGCGCTCCGCCTCTCGTTCAAGACGTTCTCGAGCCTCCCGCTCAAGGAACTGCGGATGAAGGTGAGCGAGGCGGTCACGAAACCCCTCTCGTCGCTGCGCCTCTTCCTTTCGGGAGAGGGCAAGCTCACGTACGCGCTCTACGAGCTGCTGTTCAACGATCTCCTCTCAGTGGAGCTCCGCCCCCAGGGCGCCGGTGGCGCGAACCAGCGCACCCTCCTGCCGAAGGAGAACGTCGCGCCCGTGGGCTTCACGCGCGACGAGGGCATCTTCCCGGATCCCCAGCGGCGCTTCCGCGGGTACCACATCCTCAAGGAGTACTTCACGTTCCCGGAGAAGTTCCTGTTCCTCGACCTCGTGGGGCTCGACCCCTTCACCACGACGTTCGAGGGGGACGCGTTCGATGTGGTGCTCGTGTTCTCGAAGGACTTCGCCGACGAGCGGGCCGTGACCCGGGAGACGTTCCGGCTGTTCTCGACACCCATCGTGAACCTCTTCCGCCAGCAGGCCGAGCCCGTGCGCATCACGCACCGCACGGCCGACTACCGCGTCATTCCCGACGTGAGGCGCCAGCGCGCTCTCGAGGTGTACTCGGTCGAAGGCGTCACGGCGGCGCGGCCGGACGGCGACGGGAGCTTCAGCTACCAGCCGTTCTTCTCGTTCCGGCACGGCGCGGACCGCGAGGGCGGGGCGTTCTGGATCGCCAAGCGCCGGCCCTCGCAGGTGCCGGGCGACGACGGCACCGAGGTGCTCCTGTCGTTCGTCGATCTCGGGTTCAAGCCCGAGCGGCCCGGATCCGAGACGGTCAGCGTGGAGACCATCTGCACGAACCGCGACCTGCCGGGGAAGCTCCCGTTCGGACGGGGCGACGGCGATTTCCAGCTCGAGGGGCCCGGAGTCTTCTCCGCCATCCGCTGCCTCAAGAAGCCGTCGGCGGCGATCCGCCCTTTGCTCGGGCGGGGCGCGCACTGGCGGCTCCTCTCGCATCTCTCCCTCAACTACCTGTCCCTCGTGGAGCGCGACGGCGACGGTCCCGACGCGCTGCGCGAGATCCTCAAGCTCTACGACATGTCCGACTCGCCGGTCACGCGGCAGCAGATCGCCGGGATCTCGAAGGTCTCGTCACGCCGCGTGGCGCGGATGCTCGCGCGTCCCCAGCCGAGCTTCGCGCGCGGTCTCGAGGTGACGCTCGAGGTCGACGAGTCGCAGTTCGTGGGGAGCGGCGCGTTTCTCTTCGGGCAGATCCTCGAACGTTTTCTGGGGCTCTACACGTCGATCAACTCGTTCACCCAGGTCGTTCTCACGTCACAGCAGCGCGACGGCATCATGCGGCGCTGGCCGCCTCGCACAGGGGAGCAGCTCGTCCTGTGAGCGACCTCTTCCGCGAGCCGTTCCGCTACGAGTTCGTCCAGGCCGTGCGGCTCCTGCAGAAGGAGTCGCGCCGGCGGGAGGACGTGGGGAAGGACTTCGCTCCGGCCGACGAGATCCTGCGGTTCCGCACGCCCGCGAATCTCTCGTTCCCGCCGAGCGAGATCGTCGAGCTCGTCGAGAACTCCGGCGACGGGCCGATGCGCATGTCGGTCGCGTTCATGGGCCTCGTCGGGCCGTCGGGGGTTTTGCCGCACCCCTACACGGAGCTGGCCGCCGAACGCCGGCGGTTCAAGGACCCGGCGTTCCACGAGTTCCTGGACCTCTTCACGCACCGGCTCATCTCGTTCTTCTACCGCGCCTGGGAAAAGCACCGGCTGGACGTCCGCTTCGAGAAGTCCGGCGAGGACCCCATCACCGGCTGGCTGCACTCTCTCGTGGGGCTCGGAACGG
>CAZXSG010000223.1:0-6641 GCA_964643185.1 uncultured Holophagales bacterium | reverse complement strand
GGGGCCTTGCTGGGGAAATCGAGGAACCCGCAGCCGGGACAAGCGTTGCCGGTATCGGTCCACGGACAGAAGTTCTCGTGGGAATTGCTAAAGATCGTAACGGTTCGCTGATCGGAGACATGGCGCGCGATCGCCTCGGTTTCGGACCAGGTGATCAACCAGGCCCCGCTTCGGACCGAATTCGGCGGGACAGCCGGCGATCCGGCTGTGCCCAGAAGCATCAGGAGGGGTGCAACCGTAAGCATGATACTCGCCACGTAGCCTCCATCGTCGGTCGCCAAGCCCTGAGGGCAGAATATCACCGGTTGAATCCCGAAGGCACAGGGTCAGCGGACGGGCTGAGGACGACGAGGCGCCATGAGAAAGCCGTCGGAACCGTAGCCAGCCGAAGTGGGAAGGGTCGCCTCCCAATAGTCTCGCTTCCCCGTCACGCTGAAGGAGAGGAGCGCCACGATGTCCGGCGCGAACTCGACTGCGACGAACGCACGGCTCTCGTCGGTCGACCAGCCGATGCCCTTCAGGTTCCCGCAGAAATTCGGCGGCAGGTTGAGCCGAACGGACCTAAGAACCTTTCCATCACGGGTTCGGGCTACGACCAGAGGGTCCTGGAAATTGGGTCCGACGAGAGCGAAGTAGCGGCCTTTCGGGGAGTCGACTCGACGACCGTCCGTTCCGGAACCCGGGACGATGGCCGCTCCTTCGGGGCGTCGGCTGTATGCGTGAGACCGAACGGGCAGGGAGAATGGGAAGAGCTCGCTCTGACAATGATCTCGTCGCGTGATCTCCTCTGGCTGTGAAATTCGCGACAGGAGGCGACCATCCCATTGAAACGGCAGGATCCGCCGTACCTCGACGGAAGCGCAGAGCGTTTCGTCTTCCGGACCGGGGCAGTCGCAGTCGCCCGCAAAGAAGCTGCTCAGGACCTGTTCGAACCGGCCTTTGCCCACGTTCCGGGGAGGTGAGCCGATCGTGCGATGTGAGGCGTGGATCAGGTCCCTGCTCGTCTCGACTTGCTGAGAAATCCCGGACCAGACCGTCGTGAACGAGAGGACGCCGTCTCGCACTTCCGGGTGAATCCAATACCGCGTCGACTCGATCGTGCCCCCGGGCGAGCCCTCGGCACTCTCGAACTGGAGAAAGGCCGGTCCGTTCCGTGCGGCGGGCCGGGCAATCTGCATTTGGGCAGGGCCATAGTACCCGAGGCCACCGAACGACCAGACCATCCGCTGGGAGGGTAGCGAAAAGACGCCGACGTAGTGTGTCCCGCATTGATTGCAGCGGCCCTCGCGGCCATTGGCGGCCACAGCGACGAGTCGCTGACCAGGGACCGGGGGGGCGAGCTCGAGGACTTCCGTGATCGCGAGGGAAAAGAGGGTGTCCGCGCAGCCGTCGGGATCCGGGGAGGCCTCGCACAGGCTGGCCGCAAGGCGCTTCTCCGAGTAGTCCGATACCAGCGCGCCGAGCACGTGCTCTTCGTCGAGGCCTGAAGGGAGAGCGACGTTGCCGGTCGCCGCGTTCTGAGCAGTCGCCGTCGCCGCGAGAAGGCCTGTCAGGAGGATGGAAAGGGCGTTGAGGTTCATGGCCGAGCGTCAATGGCGTGATGGTCCAGGCTGAGCACGCGTGCGAGGCGCCATCGGCCATCCTGGAAATGCCACAGATGAATGAACTGCGCCAGCGTACTCTTGGCCGCGCCGCGCTCGTCGAACCGATGAACCCCGACTTGCACGGCCCCATAGCCCTTGATCGGGTACACCCGCAGACTGTTTGGAACAACGGTCCGGGTGACGCCACGGGCGCCTGGGCACGACGCCGTGAGCCGGCGGGTGTTCTCCCGTACCTGCTCGCCGGCGGCGAAGCCAGCCTCATCGTGATAGAACTCGACATCGTCGGCAAAGATGGCGTGGGCCTTGGCGGCATCGCAAGAGGCGAACGACGCTTCGAACAGGACTCTGTCCATGCGCGCGAGCTCTTCGAAGAGTGCGCCCGAGCGCAAGCCGTCGGCGCTGTCCGGAACGGTTTGTGTCTGGTGCACGCAGCCGCCAGACAGCAGCACAAACAGTGCAAGCACGAGATGGAGGTTTCGATGTTTCATGTTCTCTTGCCCTTCGAGGCCGGGAGCGACAGGATGAAGATCGTCCCGAGGCCGGGCTGGCTCTGCACCTCGACGTCGCCTCCCATCAGCTGACAGAACTTGCGGGTGATGGTCAGGCCGAGACCGGTGCCGCCGTACCGGCGCGAGGTGGAGGAGTCGGCTTGCGTGAACGGCTGGAAAAGCCGCCCGACCTGCTCCGGGTTCATGCCGATGCCCGTGTCGCGGACGCGGAACAGGATCCAGGGCTTGCCGCCCCGTTCGATCCGCTCGACCTCGAGGAAGATCTCTCCGTTCTCGGTGAACTTGCTCGCGTTGGAGAGGAGGTTGAAGAGGCTCTGCCGAAGCTTCAGGGCGTCGGCCTCGATCTGCCCCCCGGACTCGAGGCCGCGGAGCATGAGCGTGTTGCCGTTCTTCGGCAGCAGGGGCCGGATGATCGAGGCGACCTCCTTCACCACCGCCGCCACCTCGAACGTTTCGTACGACAGATCCATCTTCCCCGCTTCGATTTTCGACAGGTCGAGGATGCTGTTGATCAGCTCGAGCTGGTGGTGCGCGGCGACCTGCACCTTCTCGAGGTCGTGCGCGAACTCGGGGAGGTCGAGCTCCCGGGCCCGCTCCTCGAGGAGCTCGCTGTAGCCGATGATCGCGTTGAGGGGCGTCCGCAGCTCGTGGCTCATGTTGGCGAGGAACTGACTCTTGGTGCGGTTCGCCTCCTCGGCCTCGGCCATCGCCTTCTGGGCGATCGCCTTCTGCCGCTCGGCCTCCGCCCACGCCTGCTCGGTGCCGCGCAGGGCCTGCTGCGTGGTTCTCTTCTCCTCGGTCAGCGAGAGGGTTCGCTGCTCGACGAGCTTGACGAGCTCTCTCGCCTTGATGTTCAGGTGCGCCACGCGCATCCGGACTGCGCCCCAGCCGAGGAGGAGCACCGCGAGGATCGAGGCCCCGGCGAACCACCTCGTCTGCCAGAAGAACGGGCGGAGCACCAGCTCGAGGCTGACGGGCCTGTCGTTCCAGACACCGTCGTTGTTGCACGCGATGACTCGGAACGTGTAGGTGCCGGGCGGGATCTGGGTGTAGTACGCGGTCCGCCGGTTTCCGACGTCGATCCAGTCTCTGTCGTACCCCGCGAGCTGGACGCGCAGCTTCACACGGGAGGGGACGAGCAGCGAGAGCGCCGTGTAGTGGATCTCGAGCTTCTCGGACCCGGGCGCGATGACCAGCCGGCCCTGGGGTGTTTCCACCCTCCCATCCACGATGACTTCCTCGATCGCCACCGGAGGCGGCAGCGGGTTCGAAGCGATGCGCGCCGGGTCGATGATGACCACGCCCTTGTAGCTCGGGAACCAGAGCCGGCCGTCCTGGGCGCGAAAGCCCGAAGGCTGCTGACCACCCGCGAAGCTGTTGTTGCGGAGTCCGTCGGCGATCGTATAGGAGACGCTCGTGACCGACTTACGGCGCCCCTCCGCGAGGTCGTCGAGCTCGCTCTTCTTGACGTGGTAGACGCCCCGGTTGCTCGTCATCCAGAGGTTCCCGAGGCCGTCATCGAGGATCACCTGGTTGAGGGAGTCGAAGAGACCGTCCTGGACCGTGAACGTCGTCAGCTTGCCGCCCTTCAGCCGGCTCATGCCGCCGCCCGAGCTGCCGATCCAGAGGGCGCCATCCCCATCCTCGTGCAGGGCCAGCGCACGGTTGGTGGGGAGTCCGTCCTTCGTGGTGATGGCGCTCCACACGCCGTCTTTCAGCCGCAGGACGCCGGTGCCCGGGGTCGCGAACCAGAGCGTTCCGGCGCGGTCCTCGAGCATGGAGACGATGCGGTTGAGCGCCAGTCCCGGCGGTCCCTCGACGCTCCTCCGCCGTTCCCCTTCGATGATCGTCAGCCCGCCGATGGCTCCGACCCAGATCCTGCCCGAGCGGTCCTCGTAGATCGACCGTACATCCAGGTCGGGCAGGTTCTGGGGCGCACCATAGGTGCGGAACTTGCCGTCCCGGAGCATGCAGACGCCTCCGGTGTAGGTTCCGACCCAGAGGTTCCCGGCCGCGTCCTCCATGAGACTCGACACCTCGTTGCTCGGGAGCCCATCCTCCTGCTGATACGCGGTGATCCGGCCGTTCCGGTCGAGACGATTGAGGCCGCCGCCCGCGGTCCCGATCCAGACGGTGCCGTCGCGCGTCTGAAGGACAGTCCGGACGTTGTCGTGCGTCAGACCGTCCCTCCGGGTCATGACGATGAACTTTCCGTCGCGCAGCCGGTTGAGCCCGCCCACCCACGTCCCGATCCAGAGGCTTCCCTCGCGGTCCGCAAGCAACGACCACACCTGGTCGTTCGAGAGCCCGTCTTTGGAGGAGAAGGTGGAGAACACGCCGTCACGGAAGCGGGTCAGGCCGCCTCCCCAGGTGCCGATCCAGACCGTCTCGTCTGCCGTCACGAGCATCGTGGCGAGCTGGTCCGTCGGGAGCCCATCGGCAACCCCCCAGTTCGTCACCGTGCCGTCCTTCCATCGGGAGAGGCCGCCGCCCGCCGTCGCGATCCAGACCGTCCCGTCGGGACGCGCCGAGATCGCCCGCACCGTATCGCTCCTCAGCCCTTCGTTCTTCGTGATCCGTGTGGCCACACGCCCGTCTTTCCACTGCGTGACGCCCGCTCCGGTCGTCGCGATCCAGAGGCTGCCGTCCTGGCCGAGGCTGATATTCCGCAGGTTGGTCGTGCCGAGTCCGTCCGTCTCGTTCACTACCTTGTAGGAGCCGTCCTTGAACCGGTAGAGACCCCCGCCGCCGCCGGTCGCGATCCAGACCGCGCCGTCCCGTTCGAGGCAGAACGCCCAGACGCTCGCGTCGGCGATGCCCGGCACGAGCGGAGGCAGGCTGAACTTCCCGTCACGAAACCAGAGGAAGCCGCCGCCGGACAGGCCCACCCAGATCGTCCCGTCCGGACCCTCGAGGAGCGAGAGCACCGCGCTGCGCTTCGAGGGGCCCATCCGGGGGTCGAAAGACTGGAACCTCGCCCCGTCGAACCGGATCAGCCCCTCCTGGGTGCCGATCCAGAGAGAACCGTCGCGGGTCTGGAGCAGCGCCTGAACGGTGTTCTGCGGGAGGCCCTGCTCTGTCTGCCAGACGTCGACGAGGTACTGGGTGGGGGACCTGTGAGGGTCGAGGGCGGTGGCAGGGAAGGCGAGAAACAGCAGGCCGCCCAGCAGGAGCCCGGCTCGGGTCGCGAAGGCTCTCAACGCGACCGGAATGATAGCCGCTCCGTGTCGCGCCGCGCACGTTGCCCGGTGCTCGCTGGCATAGAGTTGGGAGTCGCTTGCCGCTGATCGACTCTCGGAGATCCTGGTCGGTCGGTCTCAGCGCCGCACTTGCTTCTCATGATTGGGCTGCTCAGCGAAGCGCCGTGCCCCTACGCTTCATGCGGACGCACTTGCGGCGCGCAGGCGGTGCCGTAGTTCCGTACGCTGAACCGGTTGTCATTCGCCTGGTGCAGCATAGAGGCAAAGCTCTTTGGCGGGCTCCTCGACTCCTGTGATGTATTCGTGCACAGACCGTAGTCCGTCCTTCAGGCCGCGATAGTGAACTCGATCGAGGCATTCTTCCCGAGAGAGCCACGCAAACTCCGAATGCTCCGAGGGATCGAGACGGACGACGGCGTCCTCAACTTCCGCTGCATACACGCCGATCGCCTGCATTTCAGAAAAGCGCCGGTTGTAGATGAGATACGCGTGCTCTCCCGCCCAGATGGCTTTCGGCCGAAGCCCGTAGCGATCCAACACTCGGGAGATCGCCTCTGTGATCGACTCCCCGTCATTCACGAAATTGCTTGGGATCTGCCAGAACCTGCCTCCGTTGAAGTAGCGCGTGGCCTTCTCAACGGACGTGTACAGCAGCAGAAACTCGGCCTCCGCGCCGCGCCGGTGGAACACCCAGACATCGAAAATGTTGGCTGAGAGATGCATCAGGCTCCAACGGCGACTTCCATCCGGCGAGTCGCGAGATTATGCAGGAACGTAGGTCAACCGGATCACATCCCCGTCAATTCGATCATGGGTCTTGAGGCGGAGCGGCGGACGGGGTCCGGCGAAATAGGGCCTGCCGTGACCGAGCACGACGGGGTGCAGGTAGATTCGGTACTCATCGATCAGGCCGAGCTCGGTGAGGCTTTGCGCCAAGCCCGGGCCGGCAACTTCGATCTCGCCCTCGCGATCGGCCTTCAACTCGCGGATCGCACCTTCAAGATCACCCTCGACGAGCCTGGCGTTGGGGCCGAACGACTTCAACGAGCGCGAGACGACCCACTTCGGCTGGTTCCGCCAGGCCGCCGCGAAGGTGTGTTCCTCCGCATTCCATTCAGGATGATCGTCATCCCAATAGCGCATGATTTCATACATCTGGCGACCGTACACACTGCCCGCCTGCCCCTGAGCCTCCTCGATGAAGTGGCGGAAGAGCGTGGGGCTCGGCGCGAAGGCCATATGGTCGACGTAGCCGTCCAGGGACTGGTTCATTCCGAACACGAGCTTGGCCATGGCGTTGCCTTTCTGGAGCAAAGGGGCCGCCGCCA
>CAZXSG010000222.1:0-6665 GCA_964643185.1 uncultured Holophagales bacterium | reverse complement strand
AAGGAGTTGATCGAGGGGTTTGAGCGGAAGACCGGCGCGAAAGTGGTGGTGGACACCTTCGGCAGCAACGAAGAACTTCTGGCCAAGTTGCAGAGCGGCGCCGGCGGCTATGACGTAGTGGTGCCGTCGGACTTCATGGTGTCCATCATGATCAAGCAGGGGCTCTTGGCCGAGCTGGACCTTGCGAAGATCCCCAATCGCACACTGGTGGCTGAGCGGCTGCAGCGCCTGCCATTCGATCCGGAACGGGCGGCCGCCCGCGTGCGAGTTCGCGTTCTCGGACGGCAACCCGCCCGTGCATGCGTGGGCGTGCGGGCGCGTGTACAAGATGACCGGCGAACGGGGCCACCGGGACCGGCCCTTCCTCGAGCGGGTCTTCCACAAGCTCCTCATCAACTTCACCTGGTGGGTGAACCGCAAGGACACCGAGGGCCGCAACGTGTTCCAGGGCGGCTTCCTGGGGCTCGACAACATCGGAGTCTTCGACAGGAGCGCGCCGCTTCCCACGGGCGGGCATCTGGAACAGTCCGACGCCACGAGCTGGATGGGCATGTACTGTCTGAACATGCTCGGCATGGCGCTCCGCCTCGCCGTGGACGATCCGGCGTACGAAGACGTGGCCTCGAAGTTCTTCGAGCACTTCGTCTACATCTCGCGGGCCATGAACAACATCGGCGGCCGCGGCATCGAGCTGTGGGACTGGCAGGACGGCTTCTACTACGACCGGCTGCATCTGCCCGACGGCAAGACCTATCCGCTCAAGGTGCGCTCGATGGTCGGGCTGATCCCACTGTTCGCCGTCGAGTCTCTCTCCGGACAGGTGCTGGACCGCTTTCCCGGCTTCAAGCGGCGCGTCCAGTGGTTCATCGAGAACCGGCCCGACTTCCGGCCGTTCGTGGAGACCCGCGAAGGCAAGGGCGGCGATCTCGTATGGACGCTGGCGCTCGTGAACCGGAGCCGCATCAAGAGCGTGCTGAAGTACCTCCTCGACGAGAGCGAGTTCCTCTCACCGCACGGCATCCGGGCGCTCTCGCGGCACCACAAGGACAAACCCTACGTACTGTGGGTCGACGGGCGCGAGTACCGCGTCGACTACGAGCCCGCCGAGAGCGGCACGGGCCTGTTCGGTGGCAACAGCAACTGGCGGGGCCCCATCTGGTTCCCCGTGAACTTCCTCATCATCGAGGCGCTCCAGCGCTACCACTTCTACCTCGGCGACAGCTTCGTGGTGGAGTACCCGACGGGCTCGGGAACCATGCTCAATCTGTGGCAGGTGGCCGAGGAGCTCTCCCGCAGGCTCACGCGTATCTTCCTGAAGGACGAGAACGGCCGGCGGCCCGTGTTCGGAAACTCCCGCAAGATGCAGGAGGATCCGCACTTTCGGGACCATGTGCTGTTTTACGAGTACTTCAACGGCGACGACGGCGCGGGCCTCGGGGCGAGCCACCAGACGGGCTGGACAGGTCTCGTGGCCAAGCTCCTGCAGCAGACGAACCCACATGGAGTCGCGGCTTCGGCGCACGAGCCCGAATCGGAGGGCCGCAGCACCGCCACCGGGATCTTCACGGCTCCGCGAAAGGGATGAAGGCATCGAGAGAGGCGAGGAGGCGCCGGGCCTCCTCGTCGCTCTCGCGGGTCCCCGGCACGAGGTACGCCGAGCGTTCCGCGCGATCGAAGTAGAACGCCCCGCTCCGGGGCTTCTCGCGTGAGCCGGCGAGCCACACGACGGTGTCGGCCCCTTGTTCCGGGGTGCGCAGAATTCCGCGGGTCAAGCGGTGGAAGCGCGGCAGGGATGACCGCACCGCGGGCGTGTCCGCCCACCCCGGGTGCATCGACGCGAACGTGATCCCCGGATGGCGGGCCGCGAGGAGCCGCGCGAGGACCACCTGGGCCCGCTTCGTCTGGGAGTAGGCCGCCACGCCGTCGAACGGCTCCTTCGGGTGGAAGAGCCGGGCGACGTCGAGCTTCGTGGGGTACATACCGCCCGACGACACGAAGACGACGCGGGGATCGGGCGAGGCCTCGAGACGATCGAGAAGGGCCGAGGTGAGGACGTGGGGCCCGACGACGTTCGTCGCGACCGTCAGCTCGATCTTGTCGGGAGTTTCCCGGTCGTCGTCCGGCAAGACCCCGGCGTTGTGCACGAGGACGTCGATCCGCTTCCGGCCGAATCGTCGAGCGAAGGCCCTCACCGAGGTCAGGTTCGCGACATCGACCTCCTCGACGGTGACCCGGGCGCCTGTAACCTGCCGTGAGATCGCGAGGGCCGCTTTTTGGCCCCGGATGGCATTTCGGCACAGCAAAAAAACGTCGGCTCCCCTACGGCAGAGCTCGGTGGCGGTTGCCAACCCGATCCCCGAGTTCGCTCCGGTCACCAGAACGCGCCGCCCGTCCAGCCGAGGCGGGAAACCTTCCTCCTGAAATTTCAGCGCGTGCCGCGCATACCCGCTTCGGCCAAACGAGAGCACGACCGTCGCATCCAAGATCGCATCCCACACACACCCACTACGCGTGTGGGGCCCCGAGGGATCTCGCTGCCGGGGGTGTTTAGAGAACGTACGGCGCTCGAGCTTTGATCGCACGACTTCTGCCGGCAGCTGAGCACTTGCGAAGCAGGGAACTTGGGCAGATCGTGCCCAGGATGTGATGCATGGCACCCTACGTGCTAGATTCTTGCTGGTGACGACGGCTTATCTGCCCATAAGGCCAGTGAAGGATTCAGGCGAAGGTGGCCAACCGGCTCCTGCGCGTGGAGATTTGCCGGATTGGGTTCAAGTCAAGTTACTCCTCCGTAAGAATATTCCCCTCCTGACGTTGTGCACCGTGCTTGGCGCGGTCGCCTGGCTGGCACATGCGCTCATGGCGGTGCCCCGCTATTCCGCCCGCGCGGTGCTGAACGTCGAACGCGACAAGATCGTCCCGTCCGAGGTCGGCGCCGGAGGCAACGGGAACTTCTTCGAGCAGTGGAACCCCGAGTTCCTTCCCACCCAGCTCGAGCTCCTCAAGAGCCGCGACATCGCCATCGCGGCCGCTCGACGCCTGCGCCTTGCCGACGAGGGCCCCAAGGGGCTCTCGGCGAACGGGAACGAGCTGGTGGGGGCGGCGCTCGGGATCCAGGGCGGGCTGGTCGCCAAGATCCGTCCGGGCACGACGCTCGTGGACCTTTCCTACCAGAGCTCGGACCCGAAGCGCGCGGCGGCCGTCATCAACGCCGTGGCCGACTCGTACATCGAATGGGTGCTCCTCGGGAAGATCCAGGTGGTCTCGCAGGCCAACGACTTCCTCGTGGCACAGATCGAGAAGCTGCGCATCGAAGTCGAGGCCCGCGAGAGGGATCTCCAGGCGTTCAGCGAGAAGAAGTCGATCGTGTCGCTCAACCCCACGGGCAACGCAACGCTGCTCAAGCTCGAGGCGCTCAACAAGGACTACGCCCAGGCCCTCACCGAGCGCGTCTCGAAGGAATCGCGCTATGGCGAGACCATGAAGGCCGAGCCGTCGACGCTCGCCGACACGGGCTCGCAGCAGCTCGTGGCCGAGCGGGAGCAGGTTCAGAAGCTCGAGAGCGACTATCAGCGGCGTCTCGCGGTGTTCAAGCCCGAGTGGCCGGCCATGCAGCAGCTCTCGGCGGAGATCGTCCGCGCGAAGGAGCACCTCGCCCGGGCGACGCAGGAAGCCGCCGAGCGCGTGAGGGAAGCCGCCAAGCAGGACTGGCTCTCGGCCGTTCGCAAGGAAGACCGCCTCAAGGAGCTGCTGGCCGTACAGCGCTCCGAGGCGATCGCCCAGAGCAGCGACTCGGTGGAGTACTCGAACCTGAAGGTCGAGCTCGAAACCAAACGCAGCCTCCTCGACACGCTCCTCAAGAAGCAGTCGGAGACCGAGGTGCGGTCGCGGCTCACCGGCGTTCGCCAGGGCAACGTGAGGGTCGTCGAGCAGGCGCTCGTTCCGACCTCGCCCATCTGGCCCTCGTACCGCACGTCGCTCCGCAACGGAATCGTCGCGGGGTTCTTCCTCGGGCTCGGGCTCGCGTGGCTCAGGATGCGCATGGACCGCAGCCTCACGACGGCCGAGGAGGTCCAGCACGCGCTCAACCTTCCGACGCTGGGAGTCATTCCCGCGCTCGCCGGAGGCAAGGGCGGGTACGGGTACAGCGGCTACGGCTACTCGCGACGGAAAAAGAAGATCGCGGCCCTTCCGCCTCTCCAGCCGGTCGCGAGCCAGCCCCGGCCCCAGGTGGAGTTCCACGCCCACGAGCACCCGCGCTCGACGGGCGCCGAGTGCTATCGGGCGCTCCGCACGGCCCTCCTTCTCTCCCGTGCGGGCGGCGTCAAGAGCATCGTGGTGACGTCGGGAATGCCTGGCGAGGGCAAGACCTGCACGGCCGTGAACCTCTCGACGGTGCTCGGCCAGCTCGGCCTCAACGTGCTCCTCGTCGACTCGGACCTCCACCGGCCGCGCCTCCACCAGATTCTCGGAATTTCCAACGCGCGCGGCCTCGCCTCGGTGCTCGCCAAGCCGGAGACGCTCGCAGCCTCTCTTCAGACGACGAAGCTCCCGGGCGTCACGGTGCTGCCCGCGGGGCCGGGCGCCCCCAATCCCTCGGGCCTTCTCGCGTCCGACGGAATGCGCCGGCTGCTCCGCAGCCTTGAAGACTCCTACGACCTCGTGATCCTGGACTCACCGCCCGTTCTCCTCGTCGCCGACGCGCTCGTGCTCGGCTCACTCGCCAATGGCGTCGTCGTCACCGTTCACGGCGGCGAGACCACCGTCGATCAGCTGGCCAAGGTGCGCGACCGTCTCCAGCTGAATCGCATCAACATCTTGGGAGTCGTCATCAACAACCTTCGTGAAGAGGCCCTTCGCTACGGGAACCGCGGCTACTACGCCGCCGGTGATGCCTACGCTCCCGCCTACGGCGAGCGGCGGGAAGCGGCCGAGTCATGAGGGAGATCCTGAGAAGCAGCGTCGCGCTGGCCCTGAGCCTTTCGCTCTCCTCGCCGGTCCTCGCTCAAACCCCGGTCGCTCCGCCCGTTCGACCGGAGCCGGGCAAGATGCACGTTTTCCGGGGCACGGGCGGCACGGTGCTCAAGCACGAGCTGCCCAAGGGCTTTCCCGACGATGTGAATCCCCGTCTGTTCGCAGCGTTCGAGTCACCCGTCCCGATGGCGACGACGGTCGTCCTGTTCCGGGCCGTGACGGACGAGTGGGAGAAGGACAGCGACGAGCGCATTCAAAAGGGCTGGGGACGCTACGAGCACTATGTGGAGATGCGGCTCGACCCGGAGACGGGTCTGCAGCGCGCTTTGCTTCCGGTTCCCAAAGCGGGCACCACAGTCGCCTACTACCGGATCATCGGGCTCGACACGGCGGGCGGCAACGTCGACACCGGCGACATCCAGATGCGGGTGGACGACGACTACGATATCGAGCTCACCGATCCCGAGAAGGAGCTCGTCAAGGAGCTCGTGATCGGACAGACCGGCGACGTGCAGGACGAGATCCCGCGCGGCTGGAAGTGCGATGGCGTCGTTTCGCAAATCGAGCCCGACGGAACGCTGAAACCCGCGGGATGTGGCGGGGCCTTCCCCTGGTGGATCCCCGTGGTCGTCGGGGCGGGCGCGGCCGGTGCCGCCATCACGGGCGGACAGGACAACCCGGTCTCGGCCTCGCGGCCCGCCGCGCGGAGGACTCCATGAAGCTGCGTCCGGTGAATCTCGGACTCGCGCTCATGCTCGGGGCGGCCCTCGCGGCCGGACCGGGACTCGGAATCACGGGAGAAGACAAGAAGACGAAGCAGCCCGGCCGCTTCGACAAGGAGTTCCGGCCGGTCCTGGATGCGCTCGTCAAGGCGATGAACACGCGCGACGTGAAGAGGATCCAGGTGTTTTACGCCGAAGACGTGTACGCCCGGCTGCTGGTGTTCACGCCGCACATCGACGACGGCGCGACCGACCGCACGAAGACCGCCGAGCGGCTCTTCGCCGACCTGAAGGACTTCCAGGTGAAGCTCACCGAGGAGCCCCGGCTCTGGAAGAAGGACAACCGGGTCTTCACCCTGAGCCCGTTCATCGCGACCGCCATCCTGCCGAGCGGCGAGAAGCGCGTCTGGAAGGGCCGGCACAGTGCGATCTGGGAGAAGCGCGGCGATCAGAAGCTCAAGGACGCGAAGGCGCAGCCTGTCGCGAGCCCGGAGAAAGAGAAGGACGCCCCGGGTCAGGACAACTGGATCATCGTGCAGGAGCGCCTGATCGATTCCGACACGGCGGCGAACCCCTTCCAGCTCCATATCCGCGGAGGAGCGCCGGCCGCGACGCCGGCTCCCGCGGCGAACGCGCCTGCGGGCGGGAAGTGAACGGAGAGACCATGGAAAACCAGCCGCTTGCCGCGGACCCGAAGCCCGGATCCGAACGGGTGGCGTACGAGCCCCCGCACTTCACGTTCGAGGATCGCCTCGAGGTCGTCGCCGTCGTCTGCGCCCCGACCCCTCCGGCCAAGGCAAACCCCGGTGCGTGCCCGTCCGGACCGATCAGCTCCTAGGAGGCGCCCATGAACGCCACATTCAAGCGCCCCCTCGCGCTTTTGCTTTCCGCCGCGATTCTCGGTGGTCCCATGCCGCTCTTCGCGGGCTCGCCGCTCGTCAACCGCTGGACGTACCTCCAGAGCGACGG
>CAZXSG010000221.1:0-6678 GCA_964643185.1 uncultured Holophagales bacterium | reverse complement strand
CTCGATCTGATGCCGCTCGGCTGGAAGGGCTTCATGCTCGCGGGTTTCGCGGCGGCTTACATGTCGACCATCGCGACCCACCTGAACTGGGGCGCGAGCTACCTCGTGGGTGATGTCTACAAGCGCTTCCTCAGGGAGGACGCCACGGACCGCCACTACGTGAACGTGTCGCGCCTGGCGACGGTCTTCCTTTTCATCGCCTCGGCCGTCGTGAGCAGCTACATGGACAGCATCGCGAAGGCCTGGCAGTTCCTCCTCGCGATCGGGAGCGGCACGGGCCTCGTCCTCATCCTCCGCTGGTACTGGTGGCGCATCAACGCGTGGAGCGAGATCAGCGCGATGGTGGCCTCGGCCGTCGTATCGCTCGGCGCGTTCCGGCTCATCACGAACCCGTTCCCGTCCACCGACCCGCGTTTCGGGGCCGAGGAGTTCCGGATCCAGGCGCTCGTCATGCTCGTCACGGTGGGTGTCTCGACCGTGGTGTGGGTCGCGACGACGTTTCTCACGCAGCCCGAGAGCCCCGCCGTGCTCGAGAGCTTCTACCGGCGCGTCCGGCCCGGCGGCCCGGGCTGGCGGACCGTCTCGACGCGCCTCGGGTTCGGGCAGGAGAGCATTCCCGGCGGCGCGATGTCTTTCCTCTCGTGGGGCCTCGGCATCGCCCTCGTGTACACGGCGCTCTTCGGCATCGGGAAGCTCGTCCTCGGCGCCACGCTCCCCGGCCTCGCGCTCTGCGCGGTGGCGATCGGCCTCTTCACGTTCATCGTGAAGTCCCTCAAATTTCCATGACTTGACACGCTCCGGGGCCGGGCTTATTGTGCGACGCGTAATCTGACTGACCGGTCAGATGAAGACAATATGAAGACGCCCAACCCCACCCCACCCCATCGGAGGAAGCGCCAGGCCGGCGCGCCGGACAAGCGCCGGCTGCTGCTCGTGGCGGCGTTCGAGGAGGTCGCCGAGCGGGGTTTCTCGGCGGTGACGCTGGAAGACATCGCCGAGAGGGCGGGCGTTTCCAAGGGCGTCACGCTCTACTACTTCGAGAGCAAGGAAGAGCTGTTTCGCACGCTCTTCGCGTGGGTCACCGAGCGGCTGCACGACCGCATGCGGGCCGTGCTCGAGAAGCCCACGGCGCTCGAGCAGCTCCACGCCCTGAACGACGTGATCGTCGCGTCGTCCGAAAAGAACCGCGCGTTCTACGCCGTGTTCCTCGATTTCTCGTCGCTCACGGTCCGGCACGAATCGTTCCGGCTCGTGAACGCCGCGTTCTACGAAGGCTGCACGGAAGTCGAGCGGGCCATCGCCCAGAAGGGCATCGCCGAGGGCACGTTCCCGCCACAGGACGTGGACCGCGCGGTGCTCCTCCTGCGCAGCCTCTTCGACGGACTGATGCTCCGCTGGCTCTCCGAGAAAGACCCCGATACCGCGTTCGCCTGCTACCGCGCGTCCTGCATGGAACAGGCGCTCACGATCCTCTCTGCCCGCACCCACCCCGAAAGGAGGGACGACCATGAGAAAAGACCCCGAGGCTCCCGCCCTCAACCCCGTCCCGGCGCCGCCGCCCCTCCTGTGCCATCGCCCCGGCTGCACCCGCTCGCTCCCGCTGATCTGGGAGACGACCGAGCCGCTGTGCGATCCGTGCGCGCTGGAGCGCGACCTGTACGACCGCAGCGCCCGGTGGAGAAGGCTCGCCGCTGAAGGTCGTCGCCGCGAAGTGAACTGAAGTATTCGGGGAACCCAGTTATGGGTTCCCCTACCCTCCGCTCCGCTCGCTGCGCTCGCCTTTTCCGCACGACCTCATTCGGGGCGTCCTCCTGCTACTCTTCGACCGGCTTTGGCGCTCACACCCGGAACCAAGCTCGGCTTCTTCGAGATCGTCGCGCCTCTTGGGGCTGGCGGCATGGGCGAGGTGTATCGAGCGCGCGACACGTGCCTGGGACGCGAGGTCGCCCTCAAGGTCCTCCCCCCCGAGATCGCCAGCGATCGCGAGCGGCTCGCCCGTTTCGCGGGTGAGGCGCGCTCCGCTTCCGCCCTGAACCACCCGAACATCGTCACGGTGCTCGAGGTGGGCCAGGAGGGCTCCGCGCCGTTCATCGCCATGGAGCTCGTGGACGGAAAGACGCTGCGCAACCTCCTCGATAAGGGCGCGCTCACGAGCCGCAAGATCCTGCAGATCGGCACCCAGCTCGCCGACGGACTGGCGAAGGCGCACGGCGCCGGCATCGTCCACCGCGACCTGAAGCCCGAAAACATCATGGTCACGAAGGACGGCTACGTGAAGATCCTGGACTTCGGCCTCGCGAAGCTCCAGGGCGGCGACGGCGGCATGCAGCAGGGCGTGACGGGCACGGGCCTCGTCGTGGGCACCGCGGGCTACATGTCTCCCGAGCAGGCGAGCGGCAAGAACCTCGACTTCCGATCGGACCAGTTCTCGCTGGGGCTCATCTTCTACGAGATGGCGACGGGCCGTAAGGCCTTCGAGAAGCCCACCGCCGTGCAGACGCTCTCGGCCATCATCCAGGACGAGCCGGAGCCGATTCAGAAGCTCTCGCCCAAGACGCCGCTCCCGTTCGTGTGGCTCGTGGAGCGCTGCCTCGCGAAGGACCCCGAAGAGCGCTACGCCGCGACGCGCGACCTCGCGCGGGACCTCCGCAACCTGCGCGACTACCTGAGCGTCGCGGGCGACAACCTCGAAGGCTCGGGGCCGGTCTCGCCGATGACGCCCATCGAGACGCGCGCAATGCCCGCGGCCGACGGCGAGCCGGGCGAGCCCGGCGTGCCAGCAGTCAGCGCCCCCCGCGCGCCCCGCCGTCCGGCTTCCCGCGCGAACCCCACGCTGCCGGTGGGCGGCGCCACGACGGTGCTCCCCTCGGAGCCCGGGTATCCCGTTCCGGGATCCCATAGCGGTCCTACCGGACCGCAAAGGCAGCCCCGCGCCACCACTCCTCAGGCGACTCCCGCAGGGGCCGTGAGCGCCACGCCCAGCGCTCATGCGGCCACCGCGCCTCGCCGCTCGAAGGCGTCGCGCGCGGGCACGATCGCGGGCTTCGTCCTGGGAGGCATCGCGCTCCTCGCGGGCGGAGCCTACGGCGGGTATCTCCTCTCGCAGCAGAAGACCGAGGCCCCGGCGGGCCAGTGGACCGGCGAGCTCCTCCTCGGCGGCGCGTCGCGCGCGTTCGCGCCCACGATCTCGCCCGACGGCAAGACTCTGGCGTTCGTGACGCTCGTCGACGGCGTCGCGCAGGTCGCGGTGATGACCCCGGGCTCCGGCGACTGGGACGTCCGCACGAAGCAACGGTCTCTCGGCTCCGTCGCGAAGCTCGAGTGGTCTCCCGATGGCTCGCGCATCTACTTCGACCGCGTCACCGACGTGCCGCGAGGCATCTACTCGATTCCCGCCGTGGGCGGCGAGACCGAGCGCGTCGTGCTCGAAGACGCGCAGAGCCCGGTGCCGCTGCCCGACGGGAGCCTCCTCGTCGTACGCGTCGACGCGGGCCGCAACTACCAGATCGCCCGGTTCCGGCCCGACACGGGGACGACCGAGCCGGTGGGCCCGTCGATCGTCCGGGAGACGCCGATCTTCATCGTGCGCGCGTTCACCGACGGCAAGGAAGCCGTGTTCTTCGGACGCCTCGCCGAGGGCGACACCGCTCCCCAGCGCCGGGCCTTCATCCTGGACCTCGCGACGGGCAAGGCCCGGCCGTTCGCGCCCGACCTCCACATCAACCCGCCGTTCGCGCTCACACCCTCGGGCCTCGTGATCGCCGACGTCGTGACGGGCGACCTCCACCAGCTCGTGTCCATCTCCCGCGCGGGCGATTCGGTGACGCGCCTCCTGCCGCTCGCCGCGAAACCGCGCTCGCTCAGCGCGGGGCAGGACGGAAGCCTGTACGTGGGCCTCATCGACGATCCCGTGGACCTCCTGCGCTTCCCTCTCGAGGGAGGCACTCCCGAGGTTCTCGCGGCCGCGCCCCGCAACATCTTCATGCACCCCGTGCGCTTCGCCGACGGGCGCTCGCTGCTGCCCACGTTCATCGCGGGCAAGCGGCGACTGCTGGTGGGCGCCCCGGGCCAGCCGCTCAAGCCGTTCATCGAGACGGGCGACCAGACGGCCCCGCCCGTCGCCCCCGTGGGCACCGACACCATCGCCTACGTGGCGGGCGGAACGGGCGGCTCGCCGCCGGTGATCGCGCTCGCCTCGGTGCGCGACGGCCGCCTCGTGAAGCGCCTCGACCAGACCACGAAGGCCGTCCCCTCGGCCATGGCCGCGACGCCCGACGGCCGCACGCTCTACTACGTGGACGGCGGGTTCGTGAGCTCCGTGAACGTGGAATCCGGCGTCGTCACGAAGGTGCGGCCGGGGAACGGCATCGCGATCGACCCGCGCACGTTCGACCTCGTGGTGCAGATGAACGAGAAAGACGGCGTGAAGCTCGTGCGTGTGGCCGCGGGCGGAGAGACGCCCGTCCCGTTCACGAGCACCACCGTGCGGATCTCGTCCGAACCGCTCTCCCCCGGTGCGTTCCTGCCCGATGGCCGGCTCGTCGTCACGGTCACGTCGGCCGACTCCTGGTTCGTCGGCCCGGCGATCCTGAACCCCGAGACGGGTGAGGTGCTCCCGCTCGCGGTGCGGTTCGACGGCGACGTCACCGCCACCACGTGGAGCGGCGACGCCCTCCTCGCGATGGGCGTCGGCATCAGGAGCGAGCTCTGGAGGTTCCGCCTGCCGGTCAGCCCGGCCAACGCCGTCAGCGCGCCGTGAGAGCCAGGACGGCGTCGATCTCCTTCGGCGCCTTGGCAGACAGGACGCACGGACCGTCTTCCGACACGAGGACGTCGTCCTCGATGCGCACGCCGATGCCCAGCCACTCCTTCGCCACACCCTTCTCGTCCTCGCGAACGTAGAGCCCGGGCTCCACCGTGAGCACCATGCCGGGCTCGAGGAGCCGGGGCTCGCCCTTCTCGTCGTTGTAGCGGCCGCGATCGTGTACGTCGAGGCCCAGCCAGTGCGACGTGCGATGCAGGAGGAACTTCTTGTCGCTCGTGCCCGCGAGGATCTTCGCGCGGCGACCCTTCAGGAGTCCGAGGTCGAGGAGGCCGTCGACCATCGTCTCGCGGGCGACGTCGTGGGCGTCGATGTACCGGTTCCCCACGACGGCCTTCGCGATCGCCGCCTTCTGCGCCGCGAGCACGATCTCGTAGACCCTCTTCTGCTCCTTCGTGAAGCGGCCCGACGCGGGGAACGTGCGCGTGATGTCCGAGGCGTAGCCGTGGAGCTCGCAGCCCGCGTCCACGAGCACGAGATCGTTCGCTTCGATGCGCCGGCGGTTCTCGACGTAGTGGAGGATCGTGGCGTTCGCGCCGGAGGCGACGATCGACGCGTATGCGGGCCCGCTCGCGCCGGCCGCACGGAAGGTGCGCTCGAGCAGGCCCTCGATCTCGTATTCGTGGCGGCCGGGGCGCGCGGCCTTCATGGCCTCGCGGTGCCCCTGCGCCGCGATGTCGGCCGAGCGCTGCATCACGGCGACCTCTTCGGCATCCTTGAAGAGGCGCAGCTCGTGGAGCACGTGGAGCGGGTCCTTCTGCATCGCCGGCCCGGGACGCGGATCCCGCGCCTCGCGGCGGAAACGCGAGAGGACGGTCGAGACGACGCGGTCCGAGGCCTCCGAGAGGCCCCACGCGTGATGGAGAACGAAGTGCCCGCGCACGAGCTCGGGAAGCCGCTCGGCCAGCTCGGAGACCGGATGGGCCTTCCAGGCGCCGTGTGCGTCGACCGCGCCCTTCACGCCGGCGCGGCGGCCGTCCCAGGTTTCGCGCTCGCGGTCGCGGGGCCGCACGAACAGCGAGTAGCGCCGCTTCTCCGCGTCGAACACACCGACGGCCTCGGGCTCGGCGAAGCCCGTGAGGTAGAAGAGATCGGGATCCGGGCGATAGCGGTAGTGGGTGTCGTGTCCGTAGAGGGCCTCGGGCGCCGCGAAGAGCAGCGCGACTCCCTCGCCGAGCCCGTCGTAGAAGCGTTCCCGGCGGCGCGCGAAGACGTCTTTCGTGATCATCGCGGGGAAGTTTAGTGCGTGCCGGTAGGATGAGCGCGTGAACGACCGCTCCCGGCCCGCCCCGCGCTCTGCGCCTTCCCGTCGCCCCAAGAAGGAACCTGCGGCACCCGCGGCACCAGCTGCGGCACCAGCCTCTTTTCCCCGAAGGCGCCCCGCGCCACCCGTCAAAAAGCAGCCGCTGCTTGCAAATCCCGGTGACGTGAGGATCGTGAAGAAGCTCGCGGGCGTCTATCCCGAGACGTCCGCCTCACGCCTCAAGCGCGCAGTCGTGGAGGGCCAGGTCACGGTGAACGGCCGGCGGGTCGACGATCCGGGCGCGTTCGTGAACGAGAAGGACACCGTCGCCTGGGACGAGAACGCGCGCGTCCAGCGACGCATCGAGTCGTCCCTCACGGTGCTCTTCGAGGACGACGACCTCGTCGTCGTGGTGAAGCCCGCCGGTCTTCTGACCCACCCCACGGAGGCGAAGGAGAAAGACACGCTGCAATCGCGAGTGTCCGGCTACATCGCCCACAAGAAGAAGACGCGCGGCTACGTGTCCGTCGTCCACCGGCTCGACAAGGACACCTCCGGCGCCCTTTCGTTTGCTCTCTCGAAGCGGGGCATGGTGCTCCTCCAGGCCCAGCTC
>CAZXSG010000220.1:0-6687 GCA_964643185.1 uncultured Holophagales bacterium | reverse complement strand
GCCGTTCGTTGGGAGCCTGTCGGCAGGGGGTTCTAAGGGCATCTCGGGCGGGGGCATGCTCATACCCGGGGGCTGCTCTTCGACCTCGGGCTCCGTTTCGTCGGCCAGTGTCAGCGGCGAAAACGGCGTCTGGGGCTCGTTGAGCAAGGCCCCCGTGGGGAACGCTGGACGTGGCGGCGGCGCAATGGACGGCGGCACGTCGATGGGCTGCGGCGCCTCCTCCTTGAAGGACGTGCGCTTCGGTCCGGGCGGCCGCGTGAACGTCGACTCTCCCTCGCCGAAATTCGGGAAGGGCAGAGACTCGGGCTCGAGCCCTCCAGGCTTTTGCAGGCGCCGCAGGAGATCCACGAACGTGAGCTTCGAGATCAGCTTGAACGTCTCGACGACCCCGCGTCCGTCGGAGGCCACGGCCTCGACGTAGGGATAGTCGGCGAAGCCGAGCGAGGTCTGCAGCGCGTCGAGGCCGAGGACGCCCGGGAGGTCCCGCTTGTTGTACTGGATCACGAGCGGCAGCGCCTCGAGCGAGAGTCCGGCTTCCTTCAGGTTCTCCTTGAGGTTGTGGAACGACTCGAGGTTGTGGGACAGCATCGACCACTGCGAGTCGACGACGAACACCACGCCGTCGACCCCGCGGAGCACGAGCTTGCGCGTCTCGTTGTAGAACACCTGGCCCGGCACCGTGGCGAGCTGGAAGCGAACCGTGTAGCCCTTGATGTTGCCGAGCTCCACGGGCAGGAGGTCGAAATAGATGGTGCGGTCCTGCGCCGTCGAGAGCGAGAGGAGCCGGCCGGCCATGCCCTTCTCGAGCTTCTCGTGGAGGACCTTGAGGTTCGTGGTCTTGCCGCACAGCCCAGGGCCGTAGAAGACGATCTTGGCCGTCAGCTCGCGGGTCGAGTGGTTGAAGAGGACCATTCGGTGCTCCGGACCTCCGTTCGGCTCGAGGATTCACGCCAGTATAAGCGTCGCTAAGGGGCTCGCCGGGGGGAGATCCGCGCGAGAGCGCTCCGCACGGCGTCCGCCCCCACCCAGCGGGTGTGGAAGGTCTGCCAGTCCGCGGCGTGAGCGCGGTACACGGGGTCGTCCTCGAGCCGTCCCGGAGGCCGCGTGCTCTCGGGAACGCCGTGCGCGGGCAGCGGGAGCAGCGTTTTCGAGAACACGGTTCCGAGGTTGCCGTCCTTGACCCAGCCATCGCCCACGAGCACGAAGTCGCGGACGAAGCCGGGCGGCGGGGGAGCGGGCGCCGCGAAGCGGAAGGCCATCTCGTCGCCCGCGTTCATGAGGACGTAGCGGTCGTCCACCTTCGCGAGGAGCTCCCCGACGTCGCCGAAGCGCGTGTAGAAGCCGATGAGGTCGTGTCTCCGCGGGAGGGTCGCGAGGAGGCGGTCGTACGTCGGCAGCTCGGGCGACGACTCGTCGCGCCGCCCCTTCACGGAGAAGCCGCGGTAGCGCAGCTCGACGGTCGCGGGCGCGAGCCGCTGGATGCGCGGGGCGTCGTCCTTCTCCACGGTCCAGCGGACCTCGTCCCAGTAGACCTCGAGGTTCGTCGCGAGGCGCACGCGGCGCGGACCGGGGCCTTTCCACGCGCCTTTCAGATCGATGAACACCGTCTTGTGCTTGCCCTCGGGAAAGCCCGCGTTCGCGTGGAGCACCCGGAAACGGGTCCCGTCGCTCACCGAGATCTCGAGCGGCCTGGGCGGTGCCTCCGCGCTCTGGGAAAGAGCCACGTTGATGGAGCTGTCGGTGGGATGGATCCAGCCGTTCGCGAGGAGGCCGAGGCGGCCGTCCACGGGAACGTCCTCGGGCAGCTCGACCTCGAGGTAGTGCGGACGCGTCACGCCCTGGTACGGTCCGCGCGAGAAGCCGTCCACGTAGCGGCCGTCGCGCTCTCCCACGAGGCCCGTCACGTCGCGGCCCTGATCGTCCGTCGCACGCACGACGGGCTGGGGCGGGCTCGCGAGGCGCGCCGCGAACGGAGGCGGCGGAATCACGAACCGCTCGTCCACGAAGAGCGACGTGCCCACGGGATGGTCGGCCACGAGCAGCGCGACGTGATCGAAGAACTGCGACTCCCAGAGCTCCGTGGTGATGCGGAGATCGTAGAAGCCGTCCTTCGGGGTGAGCCGGTCGCCCCGGACCATCACCCAGTCTTCGGTCGTGACGACGCCGGCGGTCACCTGCGCGTTGATGCGGAGGCCGAGAGGTGAGCGCCAGAGAAAGTCCGTGACGAACTCGATCGCCTTGCCGTTCCACGTGAAGACATAGGGGCAGGAACCCTCGAGGCGCTGGTCGAACGTGGCGGGCACGGCCGAGGCGTCGTCGGCCGGAAGGCCGAACTCGGCCTGCACGGTGCCGTTCGGCCAGAACACGCGCACGACGTCGAGTCGCGGGTTCTTGCCGAGACCGATGCGCACCGCGGGTGAGGCGATGGGGCGCGTCACCGAGAGGAGGCCCGCGCGGGCCTCGACCTCGCCGAGGAGCCCGTACGAGTTGATGCGCCGGTCGCCCGTCGTCGTCCGGGCGCGCGCGCGGATCGTCTTGACGCCGTAGTCCCGCGTGAGACGAACGGCGTACACCGCGCCCTCGCGCGAGACGAGATCGAGCGGTCCGTCGCCGTCGAGATCGAGCAGGGCGACGCCGCCCGTGAACGGCAGCGGGAGGTCGAGGCGTTCGAAGGCGAGCTTCTCGTTCGCGAGCCAGAGAGCGCTTCCGCTCGCGGCACCTTCGGCGCTCGCGAGAAGGTCGACGGCGCCGTTGTGGTCCACGTCTTCCGCGAAGAGGCGGGCGCCCGTCACTACGCCGTGGCCGAGGTTTGCCAGCGGGGTACGCGAGATCCCGACGCGGGATGAGAGGGCGGCGAGCATGGCGAGCGATCCGTCGCGGCCGAGCGTCGCGACGTCGAGCGTGCCGTCGCCGTCGGCGTCGAGCACCGCGAGGGCGACGGCCGGAGGATCGGAATCGCGCGTCAGGCGCTCGTACCGCAGGAGCCTCTCGTTCCGCTGGATCTCGACGCGGCCGTCCGAGCGGCGCATCACGAGGTCCGCATCGGCGTCGCCGTCGAGGTCCACGACGACGGCCTCTGCGAGGCCTTCGGTTCCGGCGAAGAGATCCGTGGTCCGGAGCCGGCCGGAGCCGTCGTTGAGGAGCGCGAGCGTGGGGCCGGCCGTTCCGGCGACGACGTCGAGGTCGCCGTCGGCGTCGAGGTCGCAGGCCACGAGCGCCGTCACGGCCTTGATCGGGAGCGGGCTCGCGGCCTGGGTGAATCCTCCGGCCGCCTCCCGCTTGAGCACGCGCAGACCCGTGGGGCCGCCGAGGACGAGATCCACGAGGAAGTCCGCGTCGAGGTCGACGGCGAGAACGTGCGCCGCCCCGAACGCGATCTCTTTTCCGCCGGGAAGGCGCGTCTTCTTTCCGTCGGAGAGAACGAAGACCGGAGCCGACGTGCCGTCGGGCCGGAACACCTCGAGCATCTGCCAAGGGCCGGTGACGCCGGGAAGGGGCTTTCTGTCGAGCGAGAGCTCGCGGTCGGGCACCGCGGGCTGCGCGGGCGGCGTCTCGTGGGCGAGAAGACGGCCGATGGGCGGGGCGATCTCGCCCGTGCCCGTCTCGATCTCGGCGAGATCGCGCTGGAACTCGCGCTCCGGAAGCAGCGTGTTGCGGAGAATCTGCAGCGCCCGCCGCCGCGCGTCGGCGTCGACGGCGTTCAGCACGTCGGCTCGCGCCTCGGCCGCCTGCGCGGGAAGCGCGTCGGCGGGTGGAAGCGCGGCCGCGATCGCCGCGGCGTCGCCGTCGGCGAAGCGGGCCGCTCCGAGGCGGACAGCGAGGTTCGCGGGAAACGCGGTGACGAGCTCGCTCGCGAGCTTCCGCGCCTCTTTCGGATCCGACGCGAGGAGCGATTGGGCGAGCGTCCACTTCGCGAGGGGATCTCCGCCCGCCTCCCTCAGCGCGGTCTGCGCTTCGGCCGTGCGTCCGCGCGAGATCGCGTAAAGGCCCCGCAGGCGCGCCACGAGGGGCTCACCGGGCACGAGAGCCCGCGCCTTCTCGAGGGCGCTCTCGGCCGTGGGCGACGGCGCGGTCCCGGCCTTGCGCGCTTCGAGGAGCGCGAGGTTCGCCCAGGCCGCGGCCTCTCCGGGCGCGAGCTGGGTGGCCTTCGTGAGCTCGGCCTCGGCCCGCGGGAAATCGCCCGTCTGGAGCGCGGCCGTCCCCACGAAGAACGCCGACGAGAGCTCCCGCGACGGCTGTGCGAGCGGGCGCTTGGCTTCAGGAACGCCTTCGGACGGCCCCGCCTTCTCGCTCTTTCTACAACTGGAGTGCGCGATCGTCGCGGTCGCCAGAAGGACGGCGAGAACCCTCAGCCCGCTCAACGGCCCGGTCCCTGGTTGAGGAAGAGCTTCGTCTCGCCCGCGTTCTGCCCCGCGACGAGGTCGAGCTTCGAGTCCCCGTTCACGTCGACGAGGAGAACCGCGCGGCCGTCGTCGGGCAGAGTGAACCCGCTCTCTTTCACGGTGAGCGCGCGAAAGTCGCCCGCGCCGTCTCCGAGGAGAACGACGCCCACGCCCTCGGCCGCCCGGGGCGCGAACGCTCCGCTCGAGAAGTCGTTCTGGCTGAGGACGAGATCTGCCCGTCCGTCGCCGTCGAGGTCGCCGGCGGCGATGCCGTTCACCGGTGCGAGCTGGGCGGCGAGCGGCAGAGGATGGACCTCGAAGTCCCCGTCCTTCCCGTTGAGAAAGACGGCCGACGAAAGATACGCGGCCGGCAGCTCGAGGGAGCGGCGGGCCGCACCGACGAGGTCGTCGATCGACATTTTCGAGAACGCTGCGAACGAAAGGACGTTCGCGAGGCGCGCGGGAAACGCCTGGCGCAGCTCGGGGAGACCGTGACGGGGCACGAGCCGGCCCGCCTCGTCGCGGGTCGCGGACCACAGCTCGTCTGCTCTTGGGGCTCCAGGCGTTCCGCCCTGCGCACCTGCGGATACGAGCACGTCCCCTTCCCGGATCTCGGTGTTGAGACCCTGGTTGCCCGCGACGAGATCGGGGCGACCGTCGGCGTTCACGTCGGCGACCGCGAGGGACTGCCAGAGGCCGGTGCGCTCCCGCATCGACGCGGGCGTCGCGGCCACGAGCGTGCCCTTCTCGTTCCGGAAAAGAAGCAGGGAGCCCCATTCACAGGCGAGGACGAGGTCCTGGTCGCCGTCGACGTCCGCGTCGAGCGCCACGGCCGCGGTCACGAGGCCGATGCGCGAGAGCGCGCGGCCGGCGGCCGCGTCTTCCACGAAGCGCCCTCCCGTGTCGCGAAAGACCCGCGACGAGGCCGGTTCGGGATAGCGGCCGGGCACGCCGCGTCCGCCCACGAAGAGATCCTGACGGCCGTCTCCGTCGAGGTCGAAGAGAAGGAGGGTCCCGGCCGACGAAGGCGCCCCCACGAAACCCGGCTGAGCTTCGAGCAAGGCCCCCGCCACGCGGAAGTGGGCGACCGCGGCGCGCGTCGCGTCGCCATCCTCCCAGCTCGACAGTGCCGCCAGAATCTCGAGACCCGCCGATCCTTTTCTCACGGCGATCGACGCGATGTCGCGCGGCGCGGGCGCCCACGACGGGCCGCGGGTGAAGCGCCCGCCGCCCGCATTGATCCGGGACTCCAGCGCGCCGTCCTTGCCCGACCCGAGCACGAGGTCGGGCCGGCCGTCGGCATCGAGGTCGGCCGTGGCCAGAGCGGGACCGGGACGCGAAGGACGCAACGTCACGAAGGCCTGCCGGGTGTCTTCGAAGCCGTTCTCGTGGTGGCGGTGCGCGAGCGCGCCCTTCTCCTCGCGGAAGAGGGGAAGGGGCGGGGGCGGCGGAACTGGCGCATCCACGGCGGCCGCCTCGTCGATCTCGTACAGCCGTCCGGGGACGACACCTCGAAGGACGCTCTGCTTCCCGCTTCGCCAGGTCACGACGAGCGTCCTCTCGAACATCCCCTCGCCGCCGGCGAACGCGACGAGCGGCTCGTCGCTCGAGAGATACCGTCCGCCGGCGGACATCTCCCGCGTCTGCCTCGGGACGCTTCCACCCGTCAGCGTGAGGAGCGCCCCGACGCCCCGCGTGTTGGGTGCGCGTCCGCGGAGCCGTACGGCGAGGCGCGGGGCGGAACCTTCGTTGCGGTAGAGGCCGGCGGGCGCGCGGAAGTCGTTGGTGACGACGTCCAGATCGCCGTCGCCGTCGAGGTCGGCCAGGGCGATCCCGCGGGAGATGCCCTTCTGGTCGAAGCCCCACGGACCGCTCATGGGCTCGAACTTCAGATCTCCGGTGTTGCGGAACGCGAAGCGCGACTGCGCGAGGAGCGGGTACTGGAGGAGCAGCCGGCGCAGCTCCTCGGGTTTGGTCGCGGTGCTGGAGCGAACCAGAGCCTGCGCGTCGCCCTCCTGCACGTCGTGCGTGTGTCCGTTCGTGACGAGGAGGTCTTCCCGGCCGTCGAGATCCACGTCGTGGAGAACGGGGCTCCAGGACCAGCCCGTGGCCGCGACGCCGGCCAGCAGGGCCGCCTCCGCGAACGTGCCGTCTCCGCGGTTCAGGAGCAGCGTGTTGCGGTTCACCTGATGGCGATCGGAGGTCTGGCCGAGGCGGGAGGAAGGCTGCGCATAGGAAGGGATCTTGCGAGCCCACTCCTCGTGGGTCGGGTCTCTCATGTCCACACCGACCCCGTCCACCCCAC
>CAZXSG010000219.1:0-6693 GCA_964643185.1 uncultured Holophagales bacterium | reverse complement strand
GCGACGACGGCGCTCGCGGCGATGGGGCTCGGGATCGCGCCGTCCTTCACGGGCCCGCTCTTTCTCGACGTCACCGGTGACGACGTGTTCATCGCTGCTGAAGTCGGCCCGCGTCTCCCGGCGCCGCCCGTCAGCGTGCTCGTTCCGGCGATGCCGCTGGGGAGCGCGGCCCGCGACGAAGGCTGGCTGACGGGCTTTGGAAGTCTGCAGTCCGCGCGAACCAACGTCGCGGTCGCGCGCGCCGATCGGTCCGAAGGACCGATGCGGGTCGCCGTCGAAGTGCGGTCGTCAAACGGAGAGCTGACGACGATCGAGATGGTGATTCCGGCTGCTGGCATCTCACAGATCCGACTGGGTGATGCCGTGAGCGCGCGCGTCCGACGAATCGAGGGCGCGGGCCTGTTCGTCGCGTATGCCGTCGCGATGGACGGTAACGAGCCGGGGCAGCGGTCCGACGACGGACTTCTCGTGCCGATGCAGTCCGTGAAGTGAGGCCTTGGCGGTAATGATCGGATAATCCCTGAGTCTCGATGAAGTATCGCGTGGTGATTGAGCGGACGCGTACGGGATTTTCGGCGTTCTCGCCGGACTTGCCCGGCTGTGTCACCACCGGCACGACCCGCGCCGAGGTTGAACGAGAAATGCTCGACGCCATCGAGTTCCATGTCGAGGGCTTGCTGGCGGAGGGGATGGCCGTACCTGAAGCGAGTTGGCACCAGCATGTCGAATGAAGTCGACCTCTCGGGCGCCGGGACCCTCGGGAAACGCGCATCGTTGGTTCCAGCTCGAGGCGTGGATCGCGGCGCGCGCTGGCGAAGCAGTCGGCATAAGTGGCTCTGTGGTGGGCTCCTCTCGGCGTGGGTGGCCGCGTGTGCCGGCCAGTATCTTTCCTTTGCTCGATCCCGGGCGGCGGCTGTCGACGCGTTCGACGAGGTCTACATAGTCGGGGACCGAAGACCGATCGATTGGCAAACGCGGTTCAGGAACGAGGTGAGGATTCAGGGGTGGACGCTGCACTCGTTTCAGGTCGTCCCACGACGCGACCTGAACCTCATCAAGGTCGACGTAGGAACGTCGATCCTCTGGGGCGGGCTCTGGAGACAGAGCGTCGTCGTGCACCTTGAAGGCCCGTAGAGGCCCGAGCCGGCCAAGGGTGGCGGAGAGCGTCTCTCCCCAACCAGGACGGCGGAGAGTGGAACGATGAGATGCGTTCTGGTCATGTTGCTGTCGCTGGGAGTCTCGTGCGGGTGTAGGACAGGAATTGGCAAAGACCCCACAACGCGCTCCGCATCGAGGAATGCGTCGGTCCCGGATACCGTCGAGGTCATTGCCTTGATGAATGGCAAAGACGGGAGCCAACCCATCAAAGCGGCTCAGGTCTTCATCTTGGACGTCGATGGCCGGACTGTGTGGTCTGGGCTGACAGATGACCAAGGCATCGCGCGCCTCCCATACGACGACCTCGTGAATCGCAAACCGACGCTGATCCTCGTCGAGAAGGACCTGATGTACATCGCCGGTTTACGGTGGCGCGAATCCGCACGGGAGTACCGCATTCTCTTGGCTCCTGTCGCGATGTACTGAAGCTGTGTCAGTCTTGCGTGGAAGCAGGCGCGATGAGGTTCCGAAACTCCGGGCGCTTGCGTAGCGCTTCGAACGTGACGTCCTTGTCGATACGCCTGAGCATCGGATCCCGTTCCGCGAGCCCGCGCTCCAGCTCGACGAGCGCTTCCGCTTCATTCCCCACCGCCAGCTCCGCGCTCGCGATGGCGTAGGGGCTCACCCAACCGCGACTCTCGCGCGCTCGGAGCCGCGCGAGACGGAACGCGGCCGCAGCGCGCGAGCCAGATCCCTGTGGATCCGTGACGACGGCGCGCAACACGTCGTCGGGTGCGCCCTGACCGGCGAGGACGCTCCGGGTGAGGACGGCGGCTTCGTCGTGGCGGCCGAGCCGGCGCAGCGCCTCGGCTGCGCAGGACTGAGCGCCGTCGTGCCCGGGCTCGAGATCCAGCGTCGCGCGGCAGGCGACGAGCGCCTCGGCATCGCGACGGGTGCGCAGGAGCACCCAGCCGACGTCGGTGTTCGTGCGCGCCGAGAGCGGATCGCGGCTGGCGCCGAGGCGCGCGAGGCGGACGGCCTCGTCGGGTTCGTCGTCGGCGAGGAGGAACGCCAGGTCGTGCAGGGCGGGGCCGTTCCCGGGGTCGATCGCGAGGGCCTTTTCGGGCTCTGTTGGCGCGCCGGCCTCGTCCCAACGATAGAGGGGCAGCGCTGCCGCGAGCGCCGTGTGGGCCTCGGGCAGATTCGGATCGAGCGCGAGCGCGGCGCGGGCTTCCTTCTCGACGCGCGGGTAGATGTCGTGCGGACGGAGGGAGGCCCGCATGCGCAGCTGGGCCAGCGTGTCGGCCAGCGCGGCGCGGGCCTCGGCATCGTTCACGTCAGCCTCGAGGACCGTTTCGAATCGCGCGATCGCCGCCGTGAGCGTCTCGGGTGTGCCTCGGGCCCGGAGCGAGAGCCCTTGCCGATACGTCTCCGCCGCGGACGCGGACCGGGTGCGGCCTTTGCGCCCCGGAAGGCCGAGAGTTCGTGTTACGGCGTTCACGACCTCGTCGTCGAGCGCGGGCGCGTCCGCGACGATGCGCTCTTCCGTGAGCCGCGAACCGTCGCGCGTGCGGTTCACCGAGATCACGACGGAGAGGTCCGATCCGCTCCGGTCGATCGCGCCGGTCACCACGTGCGTCACGCCGAGGACGCGCCCGGCCTCGCGGACGCCTTGCGCGCTCGCCTCCTCCGACGAGACGCGCCCGGACACGGCGATGCCGCTCCGCGCGAGCCGCGCGCGCAGCTCCTCGGTGAGCGCCTCGGCGAGCGGCGCGCGGTGCGTTCCCGCATCGGTGAACGGCAGCACCGCGACGCGCAGACCTTCGTTCGCCGTCGTGGGCGGCGTCGAGCAGGCGCGTGCCATCGCGAGGAACGACGCGGCCAGGACGCCCGCGAGCCCGATCGCGACGGGCCAGGTTCGCCAGGCCGGCCGTACGGGAGGAACGACGACAGCAGCGATCTCCGGCTCCGGCTCCGGTTCGGCGTCGACGGCATCGACGACGGGATCGGTGGCCGCGAGCGCCACCGTCCGCGGACGGCGCTCCACCTCGGCCAGGAAGCGGAAGCCGCGACGGGGCAGTGTTTCGATGTACTTCGGCGCGCGGCCGTCGTCGCCGAGCGCCGCCCGCGCCTCGCGCAGCACGAACGCCAGCCCGCGGTCGAAGTCCACGAAGTGGCCCGGCTCCCAGAGGGCGTCCCGCAGCTCCTCGCGCGTCACGAGCTCGCCGGGCCGCGACGCGAGGACGACGAGCGCGCGCAGCGGACGCGGCTGCATTCGCACCGGCTTGCCCTTGCGGAAGAGGTCGGGTCCGGAGGGGTCCAGGAGGAAAGGGCCGAACGCGAGGAGCGGCTGCCGTTCGGGGGTCGATAGCGCGCTCATTGCAGATCCTTGTACGTGAACGGTACCAGCGGGTTCAGCAAAGGCGCCTCGCGGGCTTCCCGAAAAGAGAACGGGCCCGGTGTCGAAACACCCGGCCCGCTTCCATGGCGTGAGGAAAACTACCTCGACTTCGTGGTCTTGGTGGTCGTCTTCGTGGTGATCTTCTTCACCAGCAGCTGTCCATCCGCCGTGCCGCGCGTGGTGGTGATGGTGACCGTCCTGCCCACGGTGAGGTCGCCGGGGACGATCGACGCGGCGTCGAGCGTGTACACCACGGTCTTGTTGTTCGGGAGCGTCAGGGTGACCATGCTGCCCGGCTCCAGGGAGGCCACGGTGCCCGTCACGGTGGTCGTCTTGCTCGACGACGTCTCGCCGGTCGGGCTCGTCGCGCGCGTCTCGGTTTCGGTCTTCAGGTTGCCTTCGGGGGTGACCGCCGTCGTCGTGATACGGGTCACCAACGTCGCGCCGCCTTCGCCGGGCAGGGTGCTCAACGTGACGCGCCGACCAATCTGCACGTCGGCCGTGCCCGCGACGTCGGGAGCCAGCGTGTAGGTGATCTCACGGTCGTCTGAACCTCTTACAACGATCGTCCTGCCCTGCTCGTAGCTCACGACCGTCCCGTCGACCGTCTTGGTCTTCGTGGTGATCTTCGTGCTTCCGTCGGCCGACTTCTCGGTGGTCTTGGTCGTGGTGGTCGACTGCTGGCTCGTGGCGAAGGGCGCGTACCCGAGTCCAGCCGCCAGGCTCAGGGCCAAAAGGATGTTGTTGCGTTTCATGTTCGTCTCCTTCAATGGCAATCCCTTGCTTTGAGGGACGCGCTTCGAAAGAGCAAGCCTGATGCCAGAACGCAGCCTCGCGTGTCGGAAGTCACTCATCCGTAAGGGCTTACGGACTCACTTCTTCCTCGTTCGTTCCTCACGCTCCCGCGCTTTCGCGGCGACTCGCCGGGGCCCATCTTGACGGGGTCATGATGAACTCTCTGCGCCGCTCGCCGGGCCTCTCGATCTCCGCCGTCCTCCTCCTCGCGCTGGGGATCGGTCTGCCGGGTGCCGTGTTCGCAGTGATCGACCGCGTGCTGCTCGACCCGGTGCCGTTCCCGAAACCGGATCAGCTCGTCTGGCTGACCGACGTGACGGCCAAGGGAGACGAGACCGAACCCTCGCCGGGAAACCTCCTCGACCTCGCCACGGGGGTCCGCTCGTTCGCTGCCGTCGCCGGCTACTACCAGACGCGCTCCACGGTGCAGACGGCCACCGAGCCGCGCGTCGCGACCATCGTGAAGGCGAGCGCGCCGTTCTTCGACGTGCTCGCCGAAAAGCCCGAGCACGGACGGGTCTTCCGCGCCGACTCCACCGGCAGCGCCTGGAACTTCGCCGAGAAGCTCCTGGGCGGTGACCGTGTCGTGGTGCTCACGCAGAAGGGCTGGAAGGGCCTCTTCGGCGGCGACCCGGGCGTGGTGGGAAAGCCCGTGCTCCTCGACGGCACGCCGTTCACCGTGCTCGGCGTGCTGCGCCGCGAGGACGCGATGCTGATTCCCGAGGCCGACCTCGTGTCGTCCTGGGACGTCCGCGCGTCGTACGTGGGGAAGCGCTTTCCGAACGGGCCGCCCCGGGACTTCCGGTTCGTGTCCTCGGTGGCGCGCCTGCGCGACGCCGGCATCGTCGAGGCCGCGCGGGCGGAGCTGGCCACGTTCTCGGCGAATCTCTCCCGTGCGTTCCCAAAAGAGAACGGGGCGTTCACCACCACGCTCCGGCCACTGGCTCAGGAAGTCACCGCGCGCTCGCGACGCCCGCTGCTCCTCCTCTTCGGCGCGACGCTCGCGGTCTTCGTGCTCGCGGCGTTCTCCGTCGCCGCGCTCCTCCTCTCCCGCGCGCTCTCCCGGCAGCGCGACGTGGCCGTGCGCTCGGCGCTCGGCGCCTCGGGATGGAACCTCGTGTCGCCGCTCCTCGCGGAAGGAGCCGCGCTCGCGGCCGCGGGGGCCGTCTGCGGCCTCCTCGTCGCGTCCGTCTCCGTGCGGCTCCTCACGCTCGCGCCGTGGGCTCCGGCCCGCGCCCGCGAAGCGTCCGTGGATCTGCGGCTCATTCTGTTCGCGGCGCTGGCCGCTCTCGTCGCGACGCTCGTCGCCACGGCCGCGCCCGCCTGGGCGCTCCTCCGAGCCGATCTCGCGCCCGTGCTCCGCGAGGGCGGCGGATCCAAGGGCGCGTCCGGCGGGCTGACGCGCGCGCGGCGGCTCCTCGTCGTCACGCAGACCGCCGCGACGGCCGTGCTGCTCGTGGGCGCCGCGCTCCTCCTCGGGAGCTACGCGCGCCTCGCCGCCGTGGACACGGGCGTCGCGGCCGAGGGCGTCGCCGTCCTCAGGCTGTCGCTCGACAAGTCGCGCTACCTCGCCGGCGATCGCGCGGCCGTCTTCTACGAGGACCTCGAGACGCGTCTCGCCGCGCTCCCGGGCGTGACGGCCGTGGGCGGCGTGACGGCTCTTCCCATGAGCACCGTGGGCGTCGACTTCATGCGGCCCTGCTGGCCCGAGGGCGAGACGGCCGAGGAGGCGCGCGGCAAGGGCGCCGACATCCGCATGGCGACTCCCGGGTACTTCCGCGCCATCGGCATTCCGCTGAAGGCCGGGCGGCTCTTCGAGAAGACAGACGGCGAGGACGCGCCGCGGGTCGTGCTCGTGAACGAGGCGCTCGCGCGCAAGGCCTTCCCGCTCGGGGCCGTGGGGAAGCGCCTCGTCATCGACTACCAGGCCGGCGCGTATCCCTACGAGATCGTGGGCGTCGTGGGCGACACGCGCTTCGCGGGGCCGCGGGCCGAGCCGCGTCCCGAGGTCTTTCTACCGCACGCGCAGAACCCGTACCTCGACGTGAACGTGGCCGTGAAAACGTCGGCCGCGCCGTGGACGCTCACGGGCCCGATTCGCGAGACGGTGCGCGCCATGGACCCGGCTCAGCCCGTCCACAGCATCGTGCTCATGGAAGGGCTCGCGGCCGAGGCCGTCGCGGCCGACCGGTTCCTCGCGCTCCTGCTTGCCGCCCTCGCGGTCTCGGCGCTCGTCCTCTCGCTCGCCGGGGTCGCGGGGGTTCTCGCGGCCGAGGTTTCGCAGAGGGGCCGCGAGCTGGGCATCCGGCTCGCGCTGGGCGCCTCGCCGATGTCGGTGCGAAGGACGGTGCTCGGCGACGCGCTGGCGCTCGTGCTCGTGGGCGGGGTCCTGGGCCTCA
>CAZXSG010000218.1:0-6697 GCA_964643185.1 uncultured Holophagales bacterium | reverse complement strand
CCGCGGTGTCGCAGGAAGACCGCCTCCGCGAATCCGTGAAGGCCGTGCTCGGAGAGGAGGCGCTGCGCTTCGCCCCGCCCCTGGACGGCGCGCCGCCGAAGAAGCCCGCGGGACCGCGCCGGACCTAGGACGGTGAACGCGCCCCACCCCGACACGGGAGTCATCGACGCCGGATCGGGCATTCACCTCCTGCCGACGCTGCACCAGACGGTGGAATTCGCCGTGCTCGTGCGGCGCGCGTTCTACGCGCTCCGGCCGGCCGTCGTCGCGCTCGAGCTGCCCCGCACGCTGGAGACGGCGTTCCTCCGCGCCGTGACCCGACTGCCCCTCCTCTCGGTGGTGCTCTACCCCGACGGCGACGAGACGGTCTATCTCGTCGTCGAGCCGCACGAGGCCATGGTGGAGGGCGCGCGGCTCGCGCTCGAGAACGGCCTTCCGGTGGCGTTCGTGGACCGGGACGACGGCACGTATCCGCTCGTCCGCACCCCCGCGCCGGACGCCTACGCGCTCACGCGGCTCCTGCCCGGCGACTACGTCTCCGCGCTCCTCGAGGCGTACCCCGCGAGCACCGACGCACGGGACCTCGCACGGGATCGGGCCATGGCGTTCCACCTCACCGAGCTCGCGAAGAACTCGGGACCCGTCCTCTGGATCGGCGGCGCCGCGCACGTCCACGGCATCCTCGCCGCTCTCGAGGAGCCACAGGCGCAGCCGTTCGGCCGCGTCTCCCGCGAGGGCGTGCGGATCCTGTCGCTCGCGCATACGTCGTCGCGCGAGGTGATGAGCGAGATGCCCTACGTCTCGGCGTCCTACGAGCGCGCGCGGCAGAGCGGCGGGGCGTTCACGTTCGATTCCACCACCGACACCCAGCGGGTTCTGGACCGGCTTCTCAAAGAAGCCGCGGAGCGCTACCAGAAGGACCAGAAGGCCGAGGTCTCCCGCACCGCGCTCCAGGCCCTCCGTAAGTTCTCGCGGAACCTCGCGTTCGTGCAGGGCGTCCTCACGCCCAGCTTCTACGACCTCATCGTCGCGGCGCGCGGCACGGTGGACGACGACTTCGCGTGGCACGTCTTCGATCTCGCGGCCACCTGGCCCTGGCCAGACGCCACGCACTCCCTGCCCGAGATCACGCTCTCGGGCGACGACGTGTTCCTCGAGGGCCGGAAGGTGCGCTTCCAGCGCCGCTTTCCCGGAAAGGGCGACGCGCTCCGCCGGCTGCCCATCCGCAACCGGCCCAAGGAGAAGAAGGCCGGCGACTGGAAGAAGGTCCCGTTCGGCAACGGCATCTGCAGCTATCCGCCGGAAGACCTCGCCATCGAGCGCTTCGGAAACCACCTACGCGAGAAGGCGACCCGCATGGTGAACGAAGAGACCCGGCGGGTCTCACCGCTCACGGGCAGCCTCCTCGACGGCATCGACGTGAAGGAGACGATGCGACGCCTCCACGAGGGGCGCCTCTGGGTCTACGAGGAACGCCGGTCGCGCGGCGGGACGAGTTCCGTCGTCGTGATCTTCGACGAGGACGAGTCGGCGTATCCCTGGCGCACCACGTGGACGGGCGAGCACGGGCAGGAGAGCGACATGGCGTTCTACGCGACGCCGCTCGGCGAGACGTTCGACGGCCCGGGCATCTCGCGCTGCGAGTACGGCGGCTTCCTCATGACGTTTCCGCCCGGACGGCTGTACGACGTCTTCCACGATCCCGACTACCGGAACCTCCAGCACCCGCGCGAGGTGCTCCTCGCGGCCGCGCTCGACTACGCGCTCGAGCCGCGCGTGGTGCACGTCGCCAAGGAGCCGCCCCGCCCGGCCTTCCGGCATTACGCGGCGCGGCTCGGCAAGAAGATCGTCCACGTCCCCATCGGCAGCCTCTCGCCGCCCACGATCGCCCGGCTGCGCAAGTTCCACGTGCTCGCGAACCGGGCGGTGAGGGGCGTCGCGAAGGACTACCTCGGCTGAATTTCTTCAGCCCTCCGGGCCGGGGAACGCCTCCGGCGCGCTAATTGCCGGCGGGGACGGGCACGGGCGCCGGCGTGGGTTCTGGCCTCGGAGCCGGAGCTGGACGCGAGACGGCCCGGTTCATGAGGAAGTCGACCATGCGGTTCACGTCCATCGAGGAGACGTTCGCGCCCGGCACGATGATGACCTTCTTCGAGGCGAAGATCTTCGCGACCTGCATCTTCACGTAGGCGTCGCCGCCCAGCTTGCCGAGGGCGTCGGCTTCCTTGCGGATACCTTCGGCTTCGGCTGAAGCCACCGCGATCTTGGCCTTGGCCTCGTTCGTCTTCACCTGGTAGTAGCCGTCGGCCTCGTTGCGAATCTGCCCCGCGCGTCCGTTGGCCTGCTCGAGGGACTGGTTCCACTCGGAGCGCCGGGCCTCGAGCTCGCTCTGCTTCTTCACGACGATGTTCTTCTGCTGCTCCTGCAGCGTCTGGGCGTCTGCCTCGGCCTGCTTCTGCGCGTTGATGGCCGCCTGGTATTCCTGATCGAACCGGTGCTGCTGCACCTGCAGCATGTCGATGAGCACGCCGAACGCGCCGAGCTCCTTGGCGAGAGCCTCGCGGGCCTTGTCGGCCATCTTGTTCTTGATGGCGACCTGGTAGTACTCCTCCGACGTGATCTCGTTGAAGAGGTCGCGGATCACCGAGCGCGAGAGCGGACGCACGATGCGCTCGCGGATCTCCTCGACCGTCTGGCCCACGTTCGACACGAGGAAGCCGGCCTTCGTCTGGTCGATCCGCCACATCACGTTGACGTCGATGTAGACGTTGTTGCCGTCCTTCGTCTTGAACGTGATGTCGTCGCGCACGGGGAGGTCCCCCTCGCGCGAGTTCAGGGTCATCAAAAGGTTTTGCTGGTTCGTGGGAAGCGTCGTCCAGGAGTTGATGAAGGGCAGGAAGAAGTAGACGCCACCCGGCTGGTAGACCTCCTGCGCGCCCCGCTTCTCGAAGATGCCGAACAGCGACGTACGGACGCCCACCTCGGTGCTGCTCGTGGTGCCGCAGCCCGCGACGGGAAGCACGAGGAGGGTGATGGTCGCGAGCGCGAGGCTCTTTCTCACGGACGCTCTCACTTGCCACCTCCCGGAGCGGCCTGCACCGGTGGCGCGGCATTCCCCGGGTTCACCCCGATGACGGCCCAGGCGTTCCTGATGAACTGGATGTACTGCTCGGGCGTCATCACGGCGCCGTCGATGTTCTCGAACATCTTCATCGTCTCGAGCGCGACGACGTAGCGGCCTCCCGCGGAGTTGAGCGCCTCGCTCTTCAGCCGCTTGGCCTCGGCCTCGGCGATGTTCACTTCCTTGTCGCCCTTGGCGCGGATCTCCGAGGCATAGAGCTTGGCCTCGGCCTCCACCTTCGAGATGCGGGCGTTCACCTCGGACTCGGCGATCGCGATCGCGGCATCGCCCTTCGACTCGATCTGCTGGAGCTGCGCCTTCTCCTCGTTCACGAGACCTTCCTTGCGGTTCTTCTCGGTGAGCTGGACGGCGACCTTCTTGTCGTGGAGCGACTTCTCGTAGTTCTCCGCGTACTCGTAGTTGCGGAGGAGGAGCTTCTCGACCTTGAAGCCGCGCGAGGCGAACCGCTCGCGGATCGTCGTCTCGGCGTCCTTCACGGCCGCGATGCGGACCTCCTCGTCGTAGAACTGCTCGGCGTTCATCTTGCCGAGCGTCGCGAGGACGCCGTTGCGGAACGTGTTGAGGGCGTAGGAATCGACGTACGCCGAGCCCCAGCCGAAGTCCTTGGCGATCTTCACCGGGTCGGTGATGGAGTAGAGGAGCGTGACGTCGCACGTGACGGCGTAGCCGTCCGAGGTCTGCACGTTCAGGGCGTCCACGACGCGATGCGTCGCCCGGCCCAGCATGCGGTCGCGCTTCTCGTAATAGCCGTCCAGCGCCTCGCGCTGCCCGTCGGTCTGGGCCTTGCCCATCGTGGCGACGCGGTCGTTCGAGGCCTCGAGCACGTGGATCTCGCGGGGGAACGTGCGCATCGTGGCGCCGAAGCCCACGAAGTAGAGACCGGGCCCGTAGGATTTCTCGACGATGCCGGTCTTCATGCCGAATTTTTTCTGCTCGACGCCCCATTCGTTCGGGGCCACCTTCGTGGTGCACGAGCCGTAGAACACGACGATCCCCACGAAGAGGACGATGAACAGGACCACCGACCTCCGCAGCTTCGAGAGGACGGCGCGGAACGCTTCGCCCTTCCCTGCGATCTCAACCATGTGAAGAACCGTTCCTTTCGGCGGAGAGGCTCGCAGCCTGCGCCGCCCTGGCCTCGCGCTCGGCGAGGGATGCTCCGCTCGTGAGGTACGACTCGGCGATGCGGAGGACTTCCTGGTCGGCCCGCTTCACGAGCCCGTTCAGCTGACCTTCGTAGTTGCGGTTCGCGAGCCAGGCGCGGAGGTCGGGCATCAGGAGGCCCCCGAGCCCGAACACGAGCACCCATTCCTTGGCCCAGAGGGGGATGAACGGCGCGCGGATGGAGATCACACCGAGCAGGATCCCCAGGGCCGCGAGGCCGAGGCGCTCGAGCCCGTGGAGCGGATCGTTCACCACGTAGAACGCGTTCCGCTCGCGGCGCGTGAAGTCGCGCGCGAGGCGGGAGTAGGCGGGGACCACGACTTTTCTCACGAGGTCGTCGACCTTCATGAGGTACTCGGCCCGGGCCTCCGGGGAGAGGTGCGCCTCCGAGACGCGCAGGATGTCCCGGAGGCGGGCCGTCTCCTTCTCGTAGACCCCGAGGAAGTAGGCCTCCACGGCCTCCTCGGTCTCACCGTCCTTGAGCGCGGGGCGGCAGTTCTCGAACGACTGGAGCAGGGAGTCGAGAAAGCCCTCGAGGGCGAGGCTCTTTCGCACGCTTCCATTCTCGCAGGTCGGCGGCGACGACCCGGCAATCAGCGCGCCGGAGGCGTTTCCGGGCCCGGAGGGCTGAACAAATTCAGTTCAGCGCCGCCCTCAGGGTCTCCTCGTGGAAGCCCACGTAGAGACGCCGGCCGATGCGCAGCATCGGCGCGCGGAACCCGCCGGTGGGACCCCGGAGATCCTCGAGCGCGATGTCCTTGGCGGGCCGGGTCACGGACTTCTTCCCCCGCGAGAGCACGACCTCCGAGACGCTCGAGAGAAGCGCCTGCGCTTCTGCGTCCGAGAGGGGCTTCGACTTCGAGGAACGTTCCACCGCGACCGTCGCGGAGGTCTGCGTCAGCACCTCACGGGTGCGTTTGCAGCTCGTTCAACCCGGGCGCTGGTAATAGAGACTCACCTCGGCCATCTCGTCCTCCTCGTGGCGACTTCGCGCCGACCGCGGCTCAGGGCCGCGTGGCGTATTCCTTGACGATGCGTTCATACCGGGAGACGCCCTCGACGAAGAGGCCCACGTGGATCCGCTCCCCTTCGTTGTGAACGGTCTGAGCGTCGGAGATGTTGATGTTGAACGGCGAAACCCCGTAGGTTCGGAGGCCCCGGGACCTCACGAAAGAGGAGTGGCTGAAGTAGCCCGAAAGCACGTAGACGCCTACCGGCGCCGTTTCCACCGGATCGTTGGCGAGCACTTCGTTCAGGGCTTCCCAGGCACGTCCCGTCCGCGCGGTCGAGATGCAGTCGGGCGTCTGCCGCTCGACCGTGAACGAGAGACCGCGCTCGCGGAACCAGGACTCTCCCAGGGCTTTCATCTCCAGCACCTTGGTGCCGGGGAGCAGCGTCATCACGACGTACATCGAGAACTCCCCGGGAGCAGGCCCATCGACGATGGGGGTCGGGAAGATCTGGTCCTTCAGGAGCGAGGTGTAGACCTCGGGTGCCGTGGTCCTGAAGTACTCGGACTGAAAGGCCTTCTCCGGGTCGTCCAGATACCGCCCGACGAAGTCCGAGCGGGACGGTGCGAGAAAGCGCATGAATTCCGCGACGGTGGGATCCAGCGACCAGCGCTGCTCCGCGTTGCGGGCTTCGAGGAAGGGGCGCAGCGACTCCAGGGCCTCCCGCGAGCCGGCCTTGACCCTCCACATCATGATGGCCTTCTGCATCACCTCGATCCCGTAGCGCCCGATGGAATCTCCGATGACCTCGTTCACACCAGCCTCGTTGAAGACGTCCGTGACGCCCTCCACGAGATCGGGCCGGTTCTCCAGAACCCAGCCGATTCCCTTCATCGGCTCGTACGTCTCCTCCGAGGGCTCGCCCACGAACACGATGTCGCGAAGCGGCCGGATCCCCGCGCGGCGCAGGGCGGCCATCGCGAGGAAGGACGCGACGGCCTGCCCCTTCATGTCGAGGGTTCCCCGGCCGTAGAGATAGTGAGAGGAGGTCCCTTGTCCGAACTCCCCGGCGAACGGAGCCTTCGGCCAGAGTTGCAGGTTGCCGGGCGCCACGACATCGAGGTGATTCAGCAGGATCAGGCCGTCGCCGCGTTTCTGCCCCTCGAGGCGAGCCACGATGATCGGCCGTTCGGGGTCGTCGCCGACGATCTCGAACGGAATCCCTTCGCACGCGAACGCCCGGCCGAGATAGGCCGTGATCCCCCGCGTGTCGGCCGGAGGATTCGTCGTGTCGAACCTCACGAGATCCTGGAGCATCCGGGTCGCCTCGTGCTCCCGCAGGGCGGGCACGTCGTACGTGCGAATCGGGAGGTCCGGCCCCTTCGGCGCGAAGCGGACGACGAGGCCCACGATCACGAGACTTCCCGTCGCGGTGCCGTAG
>CAZXSG010000217.1:0-6728 GCA_964643185.1 uncultured Holophagales bacterium | reverse complement strand
CGGTTCGTACTACTACTACTCCAACGAGGTCGGCCAGGAAGAGCAGATCGCGCTCGGAGAGGCCACGCGCCGCGCCGTCGAGAAGACCGGACGCCGGGCCGTGCTCCTTGCGTCGAACAGCCTGTCGCACCGTCACTTCACCACAGAGGCCGAGATCCCCGAGGACATGTCCCGAGAGCACGTTTACCACCACGGCCAGTACCTGTGGGACATGCGCGTCCTCGACCTCATGAAGCAGGGCAAGAGCCGCGAGCTCGTCGACGAGCTGCCCGACTTCATCGACCACGCCGAGAGCGAGGTGAAGGCCGGGGCCCTCACGTGGATGCTCGCGGCGCTCGGTTTTCCGTCGTATCCCGCGGAGGTCCACGCCTACGGTACCGTCATCGGAACGGGCAACGCAGTCGTGGAGTGGAACGCTTCGCACGAGGACGTTCGCGTCACGGCCTAGCGTCCTGTAGGCTGACTTTCCGGGGGTCCCCCATGAACAGGCTCCAAGGTTCCGCACTTCTCCTCGGGCTGGCCCTCATCGCTCCGCCGCTCGCCGCCCAGCTCGTGCGTGGATTCGAAGCCCGCGGGCTCGGGGCGGGAGAGAAGCCCGCGACCTCGGTGCTCGCGAGCCGCTTCCTCGAGGACGGCAGCCTCCTTACCGTGCTGGAAGGGCAACCCTCCGAGCTCCACGCGGTGACGCTGGACGCTTCGGGCACAGAAACGCGCCGCGTGCTCCTCACACCCGACGCGACGGGCGGCGTGGAACGCGTCGCGCTGGACGCCCGCGGCACCGTCTTCGTCGCGCGGTCGTTCACGTCCCTCACCTCCGACGTGCGCGTCGACGCGATCGACTCGGCGACCGGGGAGTCCCTGTGGCCGGCGCCGGTGAAGCTCGCGCTCCCGCCGCGGCCGGGCGGCCTCGTCGTCCGCATGGCGCCGTTCGCCAGGGCCGCGGGCGTCTCCGATCTCGCCGTCGTCGTCTCGCTCGCCGTGGGCGCGTTCGTGCCCGGGCTCGTCGACGTCGTCGCGCGCCTCGAGGGAACGACGGGCCGCGTGCAGGCCGGTCCCACCACCGTCTTCGTGAACGGACTCGAGGCCCGGGTCGAGGATCTCGCCGTGGACGCCGCGGGCGACCTCTGGCTCGCGGGGAGCATCGCGCTGCCGGGGCAGGGCGGCTCGTTCGTTTCGCGCCGGCGTGGCGACACGCTCACCGAAATCTTCCCCGCGCTCACGTTCGGCGCCGGGAACGACTACCCCTCCCGTCGCCGCGTCGTCGTTCCGGGCGCGGGGGACGCGCTCTTCGCGTTCGACCACCAGTTTGGTGGAACCACCGTCGCCCGCATCGGCCGCGGCGGCTCCGTGACGTGGCTCAGAGCCGGATTCCAGCCGGCGTTCGACCTCCTCGCGGCGGACGCCTCGGGGAACGCGTTCCTCGCCCGCGGCGGCAGCGTCCTCGAGGTGCTGCGCCTCGCCGCCGGAAGCGGCTTCTCGACGCGTCTGACCGTGTCGTCGGCCGCCGGCTTCGAGCTCGCCCCGCTGGCCCTCGTGCCGGCGGGGGGCGAGGTGGTGGTCACGGCGCTCGGAAGGAAGGACTTCCAGGCTCACGGGCTCGCGGCGCGCATGGATCCGGAGCTCTCCAAGGTGAGCTGGAAGGCCGAGACCGCGCCGTCTCTCTGTGACTGCGCGAGCGCGCTGCCCGCGCTGCCCACCGGTCTCTCGATCGCGGGGGACACCCCGCTCCTCTCCGTGGACTCGGGGCTCCTGCGCCTCGACCTCCTCGACGCGGCCACCGGGATCCTGCGGGTCGAGAGGGCCCGGGGAGCCCGTCTGAGCGTGCCCGCTCCGCTCATGCTGCCGTCTCTCGTCGCGATTCCCGGCGGCGATCTCGCGCTCTCTACGAGGGAGGGCGAGGGCTACGCCCTCCGCCGCGTGCGTTCGCGCGACGGCTCTCCCGCGGCGGGACCCGTCGCCGTCTCCGGACCGGTCGCGGCCGCGGGCGACGCGGGGATCTACGTGGTGGCGGAGGGCGCTCTCGAGCGGCGCGACGCCGTGGACCTCTCGCTCACGTGGTCGGCACCGCTGCCCGAAGGAAAAGTCGCTGGGGTCGTCGCGGCACCCGGCCGGGTCTACCTGCTGAGCCGGTTGTCCTCCACCTCGGGGAGCGTCGTGGCGCTCCCGTCCGCACCCGGTTCGACTTCTCGCCTGCGCGGAACGGCTCCGGCCGTCACCGCGGCGGGCTGGGGGCCGCTCTCGCTCGCGGGAACGCCGACGGCGTGGCTCGCGGCACCGGACGGCGGCCTGTACGCCGGCGTCTCGAAGGGAAGCATGGGCCTCGCGAGCGTCCTGCGGCTCGACCCGGCGCGCGGGAATGTCGTCTTCGAGCGCACGATGCCCTTGCCGGGCACGATCGCGCGGATGCGCGGCCTCGCGAACGGCGATCTCGCCGTCGTCGTTGCGAACCAGCTCCTCGTCGCGGTGGTGCGAATCTCGGGCGAGTCCGGCAACGTCGTCTTCGAGACGCGCATTGCCCAGTCCACGCGCGGGGGGGTTCCCGACGTCGCCGACCTCATCGAGATGGACGGCGATCTCGTGCTCTCGGGCAAGGATCACGCGCTCTGGGCCGCGAGCATCGACGGGGAATCCGGCCGCTCGCGGTGGACGGCGAGCTATGTGGAGCCCTACGTTTCCGAGCGACCTGCGGGGCTCGTGATCGACGGCGACCACACGGTCACCATCCTCACGTCGCGCTTTGGAGAGGACGGGGCTCTCGGCTTCGTGCGGCTCGATGCCACGAGCGGAGCGCTCGTTTCGCGCACCACGCTGCGGGGTCCGTCGCCGGAGGCCCTCGCGATCTCGGGAGACGACGTCTTCGTCGCGGGGGCAACCCTCGTCCGTTTCTCCCGAACGGGCGCAGACTGAATCCATGCCTCACACGTTCCACCCCGCCCGCTCCCGCATCGGCGTGAACAACAAGCCCTCGGTGCTCGAGCTTTCCGACGCGCTCCGCACCCGGCTCTTCCCGAAGGGTCCGCTCCTCGGCTATCCGTTCCTCACGCGCCTCATGCACGAGAGGAAGGAAGCGCACTACATGCACGAGGAGATGGACAAGCTCATCCTCGAGCTCAAGCGCATCGCGATCGACCTCGAGAAGGACCCCGAGCTGTCGTCCTTCCGCAAGAAGCTCCAGGACATCGCGGGCTCCTCGAAGGAGTCGGGCACGAACATCTACGCGGTGCCGGTTCCCGAGAAGGCCGTGGGCGGGCCCCTTCCCCCTCCCCGCCGATAATCCCGCCCGTGACGACGAACGTTCTGCGCGGCTTCATCGTTCCCGGTCTCCCGCATCCGCTGCTCTGCCCGGAGCGGTCTCCGGCGTGGACCTCTCTTCGCGCGAGCTTCGACCGCGTGCGCGAGGAGATCGCGGCGAGCGGCGCCGATCTCCTCATGCTCTACAGCACGCAGTGGATCAGCGTGATCGGCCACCAGATCCAGGCCGATCCCGAGCCCGAGTGGGTGCACGTGGACCCGGAGTTCCACGACCTCGGAACCATGCCCTACAGGTTCCGCATGGACGCCACGTTCGCTCACGCCTACGAGGCCGCGGCGAAGGCGCGCGGGCTCCACGCTCGCACGGTGGCGTATCACGGCTTCCCCATCGACACGGGCACGGTCGTGGCGCTCAAGCTCCTGAACCCCAATAACGCGATCCCGGCCTGCGTCGTCTCCTGCAACATGTACGCGGACCGCGGCGAGACGATCGTCCTCGGCAAGGCCGCGCGCGACGCGGTCGTCGCGACGGGCCGCAAGGCGATCGCGATATCGGTTTCGGCGCTCTCGGCCCGGCTCTTCACGCACGAGATCGATCCAAAGGAAGACCGCATCTCCTCGCTCAAGGACGACGAGTGGAACCGCAAGCTCCTCGAGCTTCTCGCCGAGGGCCGTCTCGAGGACGTCTCCCAGCTCGCCCGCGAGTTCTCGGCCCAGGCGAACGGCGACCAGAAGATGAAGGCGGTCTGGTGGCTCGCGGCGTTCCTCGGCGAGCACAACGCCTACGAGGGCACGGTGTACGACTACCAGCCCCTCTGGGGCACCGGCGCCGCTCTCGTGGGCCTTCTGCCCAGCGCACGCGCCGCGGCGAACCTGGAGTTCGACGAGGAGAGCGTCGAGACGTTCGGAGGAGACCGTGGCGTACTTTCGGGGGGTGCGCCCGCTCCTGCGGCTCCGGGCGTCCCTCCCGTCGCACCTGTCGCGCCGCCGAGCGGAATCATCAGGACCGAAACGGCGCCGAAGCCCGTGGGCGCCTACGCTCACGCACGCCGCGTGGGGAACCTCCTCTTTCTCGCGGGAATCGGGCCGCGCCGTCCCGGGACCGACGAGATCCCCGGAGGACCCGTGCGGGACGCGGACGGGAATCCGCTCGCCTACGACTTCGAAGCCCAGGCGCGGAGCGTCGTCGCGAACGTCCAGGCCGTGCTCGAGGCCGCGGGATCCTCCCTCGAGAAGATTCTCGACGTCACCGTGTACCTCATCGACATGAAGCGGGACTTCGCCGCCGCGAACGCCGTGTGGGCCGAGGCTCTCGGCCACGTGAACGCCACCCGCACGACGCTCGAGGTGGCCGCGCTGCCCACGCCGATCGCCATCGAGTGGAAGGTCGTCGCGGAAGCCTGATGGCCAGAGGGTCTCTAGACGAGCTCATCTTCCGCGCCATCAACCTCTATCCCCCCTATCTCGGGGCCGGAATTCGCGTCGTGCATCGGAAGGGCGACGCGTTCACGTTCCATGTGGAGATGGCCCTCCGCTTCTACAACCGCAACGCGTTCGGCACGCAGTTCGGGGGCTCGCTCTACGCGATGTGCGACCCCTTCTACTGCTTCCTCCTCCTCCGGCACCTGGGCCGCGAACGGTTCGTGGTGTGGGACAAGGCGGCGTCGATCGAGTTCCGCAGACCCGGGAAGGGCCGCGTCTTCGCCCGGTTCCACATACCCCCGGAGACCGTCGAGGCCATCCGGTCCCAGGCGGAGACTGGTGGCAAGGTGGAGCCCGTGCTCGAGACGGACATCCTCGATGCCGGCTCGGGTGAGGTCGTCGCCCACGTCGTCAAGACGCTCTACGTGAGGAAAAAGCGGGCGTCCGGCGGGGCAACCGCTGACCCGGGGGCAGCCCCAGACCCCCCGAAAAACCGCGCCTGAACCCCCTTTGGCTTCTCGGCTGACCCTCTGAACCTCCGATATGGGTTGGCACGCCCTTGCATAGGGTCTGTTGTCCACGTTTCAGTAACTTCACGCCGAGCAATCGGCCGAACAATCTAAGGAGCCGTCATGAGCCTTCGTACCAAGCTGGTCGCCACCCTCCTCCCGCTCGCGTTCGCGTTCACCGCGGCGGCGGCTCCTTCCGACGTGCCCGAGCTCATGGCGGAGGGCCCGGTCGCCCCGCTTCAGGACGACCGTCCGTTCACGTTCAACGGCGTCGAGTTCGCGAGCCAGGAGGCCTTCGTCAAGGCCGGCCATCGCTGCTCCACCGCCGAGCTCGACGAGTTCGAGAAGGAAGGCGTCGAAGCCGACGTCATGGTGTTCGAGGCCGAACAGGGCTTCTCGAACCGCGACTCGCTCGCCGTCAAGACGATCAACGTCTACTTCCACGTGATCAACAAGGGCACGGGCGCCGCGAACGGCGACATCTCGCAGAGCATGATCGACTCGCAGATCAGCGTGCTCAACGCGGCGTACGCTTCCTCCGGCTGGGCGTTCCGCCTCGCCGCCGTGGACCGCACGACGAACGCCACCTGGTACACCATGGGCTACGGCACGACCGCCGAGCGCAACGCCAAGACGGCTCTCCGCCGCGGCGGCGCGGGCGACCTCAACATCTACTCCGCCAACATCGGTGGCGGCCTCCTCGGCTGGGCGACGTTCCCGTCGAGCTACAACTCTTCTCCCAGCCAGGACGGCGTCGTCCTCCTCACGCAGTCCATGCCCGGCGGCAGCGCCGCTCCGTACAACCTCGGCGACACGGGCACCCACGAGGTTGGCCACTGGATGGGCCTCTACCACACGTTCCAGGGTGGCTGTAACGGCAACGGCGACTACGTGAGCGACACGCCGGCCGAGAAGTCCGCCGCCTACGGCTGCCCCTCGGGCCGCAACTCCTGCGCGAACAAGCCCGGCAACGACCCCATCACGAACTTCATGGACTACACCGACGACTCCTGCATGAACACGTTCTCGGCCGGCCAGGCGACGCGCATGGCCTCGCTCTGCGCCACCTACCGCGGCCTGTAAGAACAGCGTCGACTGCTTGGGAACGCCGGCCTGCGGGCCGGCGTTTTCGTTTCAAGGGGGCCGATCCAGCTAGCCCGCGACGACGACGGGCCAAGGCGACGACGACAGGGCGTCCGCCCTCGCGGCCCGGAACGGCGAGGCGAGGCGGCGGATGGCGGGCCGGAGCCTCCAGCGCGGACGGGGAAGCCGCAGCCGGCGAACGCCTCCGCGAGCGGCAGCCCGACGTACCCGAGGCCGACGACGCCGACCTTGGCGGTCTTCGAACGGATGCGGCCCATGAGCCGGTCGGCGAGCGAGACTTTGGCGGCGACCTTGGTCATGTCGGGTGTCCTCCCGGCGGGGGTTCGTCCGTGAACGGACCAGGGGTGGCGAAACATCGGGGACAACTTTCTCCCCTCTCCCGCAAAGCCGGGAGAGGGGTGAGGAATTCACGGCGCGCCGAGTCGGCGGGCCATCGCCAGG
>CAZXSG010000216.1:0-6736 GCA_964643185.1 uncultured Holophagales bacterium | reverse complement strand
GAAGGGAAAGATCCTCAACGTCGAGAAGGCGCGCTTCGACAAGATGCTGGCGTTCGCCGAGATCCGCTCGCTGATCCTGGCGCTCGGCGCCGGCATTGGCGAGGAGTTCGACGCCGACAAGGTGCGCTACCACAAGATCATCCTGATGACGGACGCCGACGTCGACGGCTCGCACATCCGCACGCTGCTCCTGACGTTCTTCTTCCGGCAGATGCGCGCCCTCATCGAGCGGGGCTATCTGTACATCGCGCAGCCTCCGCTGTTCAAGGTGCAGGAAGGCAAGAAGGAAACGTTCCTCAAGGACGAGAAGGAGCACGCCCGCTTCCTCCTCGCCCGACTGGGCGAGGACAGGACGCTCGTGGCCGAGGGCGGCCGCGGCGCGAGCGTCGCGGGCACGCAGCTCTCCCGCCGCATCACCGAGCTGCAGGACTATCTCGCTCTGACGCGCCGCCTCGAGGGCCGAGGTCTCAGAGAGCCGTTCGTGCGAGCCCTGGCGGCCGAGGCTCTCGCTGGGGACGCCGCGGCGTTTCGTGAACGAGACCGGCTCGAGGATCTCGTGGCGCGCCTCTCGGGTCTCGTCACGAAGCTCGAGCTCGTGGGCGACGAGGAGCACGGCGGCTTCGCGCTGGCCGTCGCGCAGGAGACGAACGGCGTCGTCCGCACGAACCGGCTCGATGCGGCGTTCTTCGCGGGCTTCGACATGAAGCGCGCGCAGGACCTCACGAAGTCCCTCGACGGCTTCCTCGACGGTCCGTACCGCCTCGAGCGCGGCACGGCCGAGACGAAGACCGCGACGACGCTGCTCGAAGCCGTGAACCTCGTGCTCGAGAGCGGCAAGAAGGGCCTCGCGATCAGCCGCTACAAGGGCCTCGGCGAGATGAACCCCGAAACCCTCTGGGCCACCACGATGAATCCCGGCACGAGGCGCCTCCTGCAGGTGCGCATCGAGGACGCCGTCGAGGCCGACGAGATCTTCACCATCCTGATGGGCGATGCCGTCGAGCCCCGCCGTCAGTTCATCGAGGCGAACGCCCTGAACGTCGCCAACCTGGACATCTGAGCCCATGACCGACGACGTCAAGAACCCGCCCCCGGCGCCACCCTCCGCGGAAGAGCGCGTTCCGATCTCCATCGAGGAGGAGATCCGCAGGAGCTATCTCGACTACGCCATGTCGGTCATCGTCGGGCGCGCGCTGCCCGACGTGCGCGACGGCCTCAAGCCCGTCCATCGTCGCGTGCTCTACGGCATGTGGGAGCAAGGCAACCGCGCCGGCCGCGCCTACAAGAAGTCCGCCCGCATCGTCGGCGACGTCATGGGCAAGTACCACCCGCACGGCGACTCTGCCATCTACGACACGCTCGTCCGCCTCGCGCAGGATTTCTCCATGCGCGAGCCGCTCGTCGACGGCCAGGGCAACTTCGGTTCGGTGGACGGCGACGCCCCGGCGGCGATGCGTTACACCGAGATCCGCCTGGCGCGTCTCGCCGAGGAGCTCCTCGGCGACGACATGGACAAGGAGACCGTCGACTGGGTTCCCAACTACGACGGCAACGAGCGCGAGCCCACGGTGCTCCCCGCGAAGTTCCCGAATCTCCTCGTGAACGGCGCCGAGGGCATCGCCGTCGGCATGGCCACGAAGATCCCGCCGCACAACCTCGGCGAGGTCTGTGACGCCGCCGTGCACCTGCTGGAAGATCCCGCGGCCGACACCGCCGCGCTCGTGCGCCACATGCCCGGGCCCGACTTCCCCACGGGCGGCATCATCCACGGCCGCCGCGGCATCCAGGAGGCGTTCGCCACCGGCCGCGGAATCCTCCACGTGCGCGGCCGCGCCGAGATCGAGAAGAACCCGAAGTCCGATCGCGAGTCGATCGTCATCGGCGAGATTCCCTACCAGGTCAACAAGGCCCGGCTCATCGAGCACATGGCGCAGCTCGTCAACGAGAAGCGCCTCGAGGGCATCTCGGCCATTCGCGACGAGAGCGACCGCGACGGCATGCGCATCGTGCTCGACCTCAAGAAGGGCGAGATCGCGCAGGTCATCCTCAACCAGCTCTACGAGTACACGGCGCTCCAGTCGTCGTTCGGCATCATCTTCCTCGCGATCGTCGACGGACAGCCGCGGGTGCTCCCGCTCAAGGACATGCTCAAGCATTTCCTCGAGCACCGGCGCGACGTCGTCATCCGGCGCACCCAGTTCGACCTCCGCAAGGCCGAGGAGCGCGCGCACACGTTGCTCGGGCTCGCGCTCGCGCTCGCGAACCTGGACCGCGTCATCGCCATCATTCGCGGCTCGAAAGACCCCGAAGAGGCGAAGACCCGGCTGATGACGGAAGTCGCGTTCGAGAAGGCCGCGCTCGAGCGGTTCCTCGAGATCGACGACCTGCATCTGACGTCCAGAACCCGGGTCGACGGCGGGCTCATCCGTCTCGACGCCTCACAGTCGCAGGCGATTCTGGACATGCGGCTCCAGCGGCTCACGGGCCTCGAGCGCGACAAGATCGTGGCCGAGTTCAAGGAGATCCTCGCCACGATCGCCGACCTCAGGGACATCCTCGCGCGGCCCGAGCGCGTCACCGCGATCATCAAGGAGGAGCTCCTCGACGTGAAGGAGCGCTTCGCGAACCCGCGGCGCACCGAGATCGTGGCCGAGGAGGGCGAGCTCGACATCCTGGACCTCATCGCCGAGGAGGACGTCGTTCTCACCATCACGCGGGGCGGCTACGCCAAGCGGTCTCCACTGTCGATCTACCGCGAGCAGAAACGCGGCGGCAAGGGACGCACCGGCGCACAGACGACAGACGAGGATCTCGTCGAGCACCTCTTCGTGGCCTCGACGCACGACTACCTCCTCGTGTTCACGAACCGCGGCCGCCTCCACTGGGTGAAGGCCTACGACATCCCGTCGCTCGCCCCCGGCGCGCGCGGGAAGGCGCTCGTGAACCTTCTGTCCCTGGAAACGGGCGAGACCGTCGCCGCCATGACGACGACGCGCGAGTTCCCCGACGACAAGTTCCTGTTCTTCGCGACGCGGAACGGGACAGTCAAGAAGACCGTCCTCTCCGCGTTCGGCAACCCGCGCTCGGCCGGCATCATCGCGATCAACCTGGAAGACGGGGACGAGCTCCTGTCCGTCCACATCACCGACGGCACCCGGGAGATCTTCCTGGGCACCAAGAACGGCATGGCGATCAAGTTCGAGGAGAGCGACGTGCGTCCCATGGGCCGTGACACCACGGGCGTGAAGGGCATCGAGCTCCGCGAGGGCGACGCCGTCGTGGAGATGGACCTCGTGGAGGAGAGCGGCACGCTCCTCGCCGTCACCGAGCTCGGCTACGGCAAGCGCACGGACGTTTCCGAGTACCGCCTCCAGAACCGCGGCGGCGTGGGCGTCATCAACGTCAGCGTCACCGAGAAGAACGGCATCGTGGCCGGCATCAAGACCGTCACCGAGGGGGATCAGCTGCTCCTCATCACCGAGAAGGGGAGCCTCATCCGCTTCGCCGCGTCGGGCGTCCGCCAGACGGGGCGCAACGCGATGGGCGTCCGGCTCATCGACCTCGAGGGCGGAGACCGCGTGGTCGCGGTCGCCAAGCTCGCCGAGAAAGCCGAAGATGTCGAGGACGGCGGGACCCTCCCTCCCGTTCCCGGAGAAACACCCGTCCCCGGAGAAACACCCGAATGAGATTCTTCCTCGACACCGTGGATCCCGACGAAGCCAAGCGCGTGCGTGAATGGGGCCTGCTCGACGGCCTCGTCGTGCGGCCCGAGGCGGCCGACCTCGCCGGCAAGGACTACCGGCGCGTCCTCGGCGATCTCGCGCCGCTCACCGACGGACCCGTCATGGCCTCCCTCGCCGTGGGTGAGACGAAGGCCATGTACAAGGAGGCCCGCGAGCTCCACAAGCTGGGCAAGGCCATGGTCCTGAGGGTGCCGCTCATGCGCGAATCCATGCGCCTCGTGCGCCTCCTCGCGGATGACCAGATCGCGACCGACATGGGCCTCATCTTCACCGCCCAGCAGGCCCTCGTGGCCGCGCGCGCGGGCTGCGCCTACGTATCCGTGTATGTCGGCACGCTCGACGAGATCGGGCAGATCGGCATGGACGTCGTCGAGTCCATCGTGAGGGTCTACGACAACTACGGCATCCAGACGCAGATCGTCGTGCAGGGCGCGATCTCGCCGATCCACGTGCTCGACGGCGCGATGACGGGCGCCGACGTCTCGGCGGTGCCCATCGGCGTCCTCGACGCGATCTTCGACCACCCGCTCACGAAGGCCGGGCTCACGACGCTGCGCGTGAATCCGGGCGACGGTCCGCGCCGGGTGCATTGAACGAAGCGGGGCCCTCGGGCGCCGTTTTGCTTGACCCCGGGTTTGCCGGCGGCGGCCCCGCTATGATCGCGCCATGCCGATCTCGCGAGAACGCGCCGTGGACCTTTCGCATCGGATGCTCGAGCGCTTGGAGGCGACGCAGGGCGTTGCCTTGCACGGCACGCGCGACATCGTGCGGGGCAAGATCCTGAACGCCATCCTCGCGTGGGACAAAGAGCTCGAGAGCGTCACGGCGGAGGTCGAGAAGAAGCTCGCGGCCAAAGGCCCGCGCCTCGTCGCCGGCTCGCGCGAATGGGATCTCCGCCGGGGCGAAGAGCTGGAGCGGGCGCTCATGACCCGGATCAGCCAGGGCGAATAGGCCGCCGCAGACGGCCATGAGACGCCGGGCAAGCGCCGCGCTTTTTCTCCCGCTGGTCCTGCTCTCCACCGGCTCGGGACGTCGACTCCTCGCGGAGGGCGCAGAAGGTCCGGCCGCGGTCGTGATCCCGTTGTCGAAAGAGCCGGTCCGCGTCCTTCGGGCCCTGCCGGACGGCCTCGTCGCCGCGGGCGCCGTCGACGGCCGCATCTTCCTTCTCGATCCCGTTCGGGCGACCCTCGTCGCCACGCTCCGCGGGCACACCGCCGAGGTCACGGGGCTCGATGTCTCTCCAGACGGGTCGACGCTGGCCTCGGCGTCGACCGACAAGACTCTCCGCCTCTGGGACCTCGCGACGCGAACGCCCCGGGTGATCGTGCGCGGGCCCACCGAAGCCCTATCCGGCGTCGTCTACGCGCCTGACGGCAAGCGGCTCGTCACACCCGGCTACCGCCGCGACGAGGAGGGGCGCGTGTTCGGCCTCCTCACCGTGTGGGCCATTCGGAAGGGTCCGGCCCCCGACGCGCGCGTCGCCGGGCCCGCCGGGTCCACCGGCGAGCAGGTCCCCGACGCGGACGAACCCGCGCCCGAGTTCGCGAAGGCCGTCGACTTCGGCGACCAGCCGATCGTCGCGGTGGCTTTCACGTCCGATGGCTCCGTGCTTCTCGTCGGCACCAGCAAGGAAACCGTCGGTGTCCTTCAGGGAACATCGCTCGTCCGGGAGGCCGCGCTCACCCTGGAAAACGGCGCCGGCGCCGGCAAACCCGTCGTAGACGCGCTCGCCGTGAGTGCAGATGGACGGACTGTCTACGCCGCATGCCGGGACGGCCAGGTGCGGGTGGTCGAAACGAAGACGCGAACGACGAAAGCACCGTTCGCCGGCCACACCGCCGCCCTCTCCGGAGTCGCCGTACGGGCCGACGGCGCCCAGCTCGCCACCTCCTCCCTGGATGGCACGGTTCGAGTGTGGGACACCGGGACGCGCCGGCCGATCGCGACGCTCCAGGGTGCTGCCGGGGTCGTACGAGCGGTCACCTACACGAAGGACGGAGCACGGATCGTGAGCGCGTGGCAGGACGGCCACGTGCGCGTTTTCGCGTCGCCGGTGCTGCCGGGTCCCGGTTCGTGACCGGGCTCGACGAAACGACCACCCACCGCCCTTGGTTGGTATCGGCCTCCGCCGGGTTTGACACTTGGCCTAGGCCAAATCTAGATTGCACGGGATGGACGAGAGAGCTGTTGCCGCGCACGAGGTTTCCGCCCGGGTGCCGCTCTACCGCACCATCGCGGACACCGTCATCCGGGACATCCGCAAGGGCCGGTACCTCGAAGGCACCCGGCTCCCCGCCTCACGGGACCTCGCGCGCGCCCTGGAGGTGAACCGCGCGACGGTTCATCAGGCGCTCCAGCTCCTCAAGCGGGAAGGTTGGGTCGAGACGAACAAAGGCGGCGGCACCCGCGTCGCGCGGCGCTCGGCGACGACCCCCGTGCTCGCGCCGGCTCCGCTCTGGGATCGCCTCTCCCCGTCGCTCCTCTCGCGCATCACGGCCGCGTCGCAGCCCGAGCCGGCGCCCAGCTCGGCGTTCGACCTCTCGCGCCTCGCTCCCGACGAACGGGAGTTCCCCGCGGCGGCGTTCGCCGAGCTCCTCTCGGAAGCGGCTCGCGACGGCTCCCTCCTCGCGTACGGCTCTCCCTTCGGCTATCGACCTCTTCGCGAGACGCTCGCCGAGAGGCTGGGCCGCAGGGGGATTCCCACCGATCCCGATTCGATCCTCATCGTCAACGGCGCGCAGCAGGGGCTCGACCTCATCACGCGCGCGCTCGTGGATCCCGGCGACGGCGTGGCCGTCGAGGAGCCCAGCTACTCGGGTGCGCTGGCGCTCTTCCGCGCGCACCGAGCGCGCATCCTCGGCGTGCCGCTCGACGAGGAGGGGCCCTCCCTCGCCGGCTGGGCGCGAGCGCTCCGCGAGCGCCCCAAGTTCTTCTACACGATTCCCGACTTCCAGAATCCCACGGGCCTCCTCACCACGGCGGCGCGCCGGGCC
>CAZXSG010000215.1:0-6737 GCA_964643185.1 uncultured Holophagales bacterium | reverse complement strand
GGAACGCAGGACCATCCGGATGTCGAAGAGCCGATGCTTGAGGATCGCGTAGCCGGTGGTGATGGGAACGATGACGAGCGCGATGTTGGCGACCCTGTTGAGCGTGATGAGCGCGGGGGAGGAACCGAGGCCCGGCACGAGAGAGGCGAGTGTGAAGAGGAACCAGGGGCCGATGCCGGCGAGAGAGCCGAACGTGAGCCAGCGGAGACGCCGCTTCTGGTCCTCCTCGGTGACGAGGCGGTAGCTTCGGCCGATGGCCCCGCAGATGGCGAAGAAGCCGAGGAACGTCACGTAGGCGTCGAACGCGATCAGGGTGTCGAGGAGCGGAAAAGCGTCGAGGAGCACGGGACCCAGGGGTGGTCCCGCGTTGCGTGTCTGCAGCCAGAGGGAGCAGAGGACCCACCAGGCGAAGAACGTGGCGAGGAGGATCTTCTCGAAGACGTCGAGCCACGTCCTCGAAGGCACGCCAGGCGGAAACCTCCTGTAGAACGCGAACGCGACGGCGAGGTGGAACGGATGCGGGTACCACGTGAACGCGACGAGCAGGCGTTCTGCCGCCGGAAGGAAGGGGAGAGCGATGACGATCCCGGAGCCCGCGAGCGTGAGAGACGGAAGCAGGCACGCGAAGGCCCCGTTTCGCGCGAGCGGATCCTCCCAGCGCTGGAAGCTCAGGAAGAGCGCCGTCGCGGCGAACGAGAGTCCCGCCAGCACGAGAAAGAGGCGATACGCGAGCTCGCGCGCGGGCCTCGGCGAAAGCCGCGCCTGCAGGAGGACTTCACGAAGAGCTCCGCCCCGCTCGACGGTGATCCGGTAGGGTGTTCCCCGAGCCATCTCGGGTAGCCGAAACCACGGTCCGATCGTGGCGGCCCGTGTGTCCCCGTCGACGGCCAGGATCACATCGCCCGGCTCGAGAACCCGCGCCGCGGGTCCCGAATCGGACACCCGGGTCACGACGACAGCCCCCCGCTCCCGAGCGATCGAGAAGCCCACGTTGAGGGTCGTGGTGCCGAACCGCAGGATCCAGGCGATCCAGAAGAGCTCCATGACGATCACGGCGCCGCAGACCGCCACGAAGAGCCGGGCGGTCCACGAGGCCCCGCTGAGCCGGGAGGTGAAGGGCATGGGCGCGTGCATTATCCGGGCGCGCGAGAGCAGAATGCGCGAATGAGGTTCGTCGCGGCCGCCCTCGCTGTCTTCCTCCTCCCGGCGTCACCGCCCGCGAACGGCGCGGACGTGCTCCCGCCGGACCTCGGTCGCGTGCGCAGCGAAACGGGCGCGACCCGCGTGATCGTCGACGCCGTCGTCAAGGATTCGAGGCGACGCGCGGTCGCGGGGCTCTCGAAGGACGACTTTCGCGTGAAGGTCGACGGGAAGCCGGTGGCTCTCGAATCCGTCGAGTGGATTCCGGCGGGCCGGCCCGAGGTCGGGCCGGACGAGCTTTCCTCCCTTCCCGAGGGTTCCGGGGCCTCACCTTCGGCTGCAGGAGCGGAATTTGCCGTGAGCGAGCTGCCGAAAGGGAGGCTGATCGTCTTCTTCGTGCAGTCGGACATCGGCCGCTTCCGAACGCTCGGGCACATGAGGCTCCTTCACGAGATGGGCCCCTTCATCACGGATCTCCGCGAGGACGACCGGGTGGCCGTGGTCTCGTTCATGTCGCACCTCGTGCTGCGGCTCGATTTCACGAACGACCAGGCCGCGATCCGGAGAGCGCTGGGGCGCGCGATCTACCACGACGACCCTCCGCGGCCCCAGCAGACAGTCGACGGCCCGTCGCTCCTCGCGAGGCTGCCGGCCGACAAGGCCTTCAACGCCTACTACGTCGAGGACGGCCTTCGGCTGGTTGCCGAGGCGCTGGAGCCGCTGGCCGGGGCGAAGTCGATCCTCTTCCTCGGCTGGGGCATCGGGATCAACCGCGTGCCCAAGGAGGAGCGGCTCTGGGCCGAGGCGATCAGCGCTCTCTACAAGTCGCGCACACGGCTTTCGGCGCTCGACGTCTCCACCGCCGACTACCACACGCTCGAGGAGAACCTCTCGGCCTTCGCCGAGATGTCGGGCGGCTCGTACCAGAAGACGCACCTCTTCCCGGGGCTCGCGCTGAACCTCGCGGCCGAGGAGCTTGCCGGTCACTACGTGATCGTTTTCGAGAAGCCCGCGCGGCCCGCCGGAGTCCACCGCATCGAGGTCTCGCTCACGGGCCGCAAGGGCGAAGTCTGGGCGAGGCCCTACTACATCGACTGAGGCCACGACGCACGACGGCCGCTGGGTTCCCCCAAGCGGCCGTTCGTTGGTACCCCGGAAAAATCAGCGCGCCGGAGGCGTTTCCCGGCCCGGAGGGCTGAACAAAATCAGCGCGCCGGAGGCGTTTCCCGGCCCGGTCCTTCTACTGGACGCGGATGGATTCGATGATGACCGGGGTCTGCGGCACGTCGCCCATGCCGTTCTTCATGCCGGTCGGAACGTCCTTGATCTTGTTCACGACGTCCATGCCCTCGGTGACCTTGCCGAACACCGCGTAACCCACGCCGTCCCCGGAGCGGGCCTTGTCGAGGAACAGGTTGTCCTTCACGTTCACGAAGAACTGCGAGGTCGCGCTGTTCGGATCGTTCGTGCGGGCCATGGCCAGGGTCCCGGCCGTGTTCGAGAGGCCGTTCGAGGCCTCGTTCGCGATGGGGGCGCGGGTCTCCCTCTTGTTGAGATCCTTGTCGAAGCCGCCGCCCTGGATCATGAACGTCGGGATGACGCGGTGCCACACCGTGCCGTCGTAGTACTTGTCGCTCACGTACTGGAGGAAGTTCTTCGCGGAGACGGGCGCCTTGTCGGAGTAGATCTCGGCCTTGAACGTGCCGAGGGAGGTCTTCACGACCACCACGGGGTTTCCGGACTACTTCTTCTCTTCCTTCTTCTTGGTTTCCTGAGCGGCTGCCGTGGTTGCGAGCACGGCGAAGGCGAGTGCCAGAGCAAGATTCTTCTTCATAGGGCCCGAGGTATAGCACAGGCCTTATCCTTCGCCGCCGGGCAGTCCTGCCGGACTGCCCGTGCGTTCATGCCGGAGAAAACTCTCGGAGACGACATGTTGCAACCACGACGCGCCCTTCCCGTCCTCCTCGCGCTCGGTCTGGCCCTGCCCGCAGGGGCGCAGGTCTCGGCGCCCGTTCGCCCCGAGTGGGTCGCCGCGAGCGACCGCAACGCTCGCGTGCTCCTCGACGCGCTGGCCTCCTTCAGCCCCGAGGGTGCCGGACAGCTCGGCGTCGAAGGCCTCGAGGAGGAGATCCTGGACCTCCGCCCCCGGCTCGACGAGCGCCGGAAGAAGGCGTTCGAGACGGCGGTGAAGGCGCTCGAGGCGCGGCTCGCCGCCGAGAAGGAGCCGCGCGTGGCCGAGGATCTTCGGCTCCTCGTCGCGGCCGGCCGGGAGGCGCTGCGCTCCCTGGAGACGAACCGCACGCACCAGCTCCCCTACACCGATGTCGGGCTGGTCGTCGTCACGGGCCTCCGGAGCCTCCTCGAGGAACCGAACTCCCTCGATCGCGACGCTCAGGCCCTCACCCGGCTTCGCAAGTACGCGGGCCTGGACGGCGGCAAGGACGCTCGCTCGCTCCCGAGGCTCGCCGAGGACCGCATCGCCGAGAGACTCGCGTCGGCTTCTGCGGAAGCCAAGGCGACGCTCGCGGGACCGCCCAAGGACCAGCTCGAACGGAGCCTCACCGCGACACCTCAGGTGCTGGCTGCCGTCTCGGCGCTCTTCCAGAGGCGGCCCATCACCGGCTGGCAGGAGGCCCTCGAGGCGCTTCGCAAGGAGATGGAGCGGTACGACGCGTTCCTCCGGGCGAAAGTGCTGCCGCGCGCGCGCACGGACTACCGGCTGCCCGACGCGGTTTACGCGCAGTCTCTGAGGCAGAACGGCGTGCTCGCGCCTCCCGCGGAGCTCGCGAAGTCGGGCCGCGCCGCGTACGTCGTCGCTCGGAAGCAGATGGAGGAGATGGCCGCGCGCGTCGCGAAGGACATGGGGCTCACCGGCGGTACCGCCTCGGTGTTCGCCGCGCTGAGAGCGCGCCGCGTTTCCGGGAACGCGGTGGTGCCGCACTACAAGGCGCGCATCGCCGAGCTGGACGCGATTCTCCGGAAAGCGAAGTTCGTCACCGTCCCCGCTCGCGAGGTGCGTATCCGCACCGTGGCCGAGCAGCAGGGGGTGCCGGTGCCCGCGCCCTACATGCAGCTCCCGAGGCTCGTGGGCAACACCGGTGAGACCGGGGATCTCGTGCTGCCGCTCGCGCTGGACAGCGACGACTCGATGTCGCGGGGTCCCGATTTCACGTACGAGGCCGCGACGTGGAGCCTCACGGCCCTCGAGGCCCGGCCGGGGCACGAGCTGCAGTACGCGGCCTTCGTCAACGGCGGCGTCTCGCTCGCCCGAGCGGTCTTCGGCTACAACACGGTCACCGCGATGGGCTGGGCGCTCTACGCGGAAGGCGAGATCCGCAAGGACTTCCCCCTCGAGGGACAGCTCGTGAGCTTGCAGCTCGACGCGCTGCGGGCGGCGAGGGCGTTTCTCGAGCCGGCCCTGCACGCGGGAACGATGACGCCCGCAGACGTCGGGAAGCTCCTCACCGAAGAGCTCCACGTGAGCCCGGCGCTGGCCTCGCAGGAGGTCGCGCGCTACGCGTTCCGGAGCCCTGGGCAGGCGCCCGCGTACCTCTATTCGCTGGAGCGCTTCCGGGAGATCCGGAAGACGGCCGAGACGCTTCTCGGCCCCCGCTTCGACGCGCAACGCTTCCACGATTTCGTGCTCGCGCAGGGCCTGCTTCCGCCCGACGCCCTGAAGCGCGCTGTGGTCGACGTGTTCGTGCCGCTTTCGAAGAACAGCGAAAAGTGAGGAATTCCAGCGCGCCGGAGGCGTTTCCCGGCCCGGAGGGCTGAACAAGATTGATCCCCGGGGAACCCGATATCAGGTTCCCGTGACGTGGACCACGAGGCGGCGGGTGTGCGGCGCCGTTCGGTGCTCGGCCAGGTACAGGCCCTGCCACGTGCCCAGCGCGAGGCGTGAGGCGACGACGGGGATGGACTCGCTCGACCGGCCGAGCGCCGTGCGGAGGTGGGCCGCCATGTCGTCGGGTCCCTCGGAGTCGTGGCGGTAGCGTGGGTCGCCGTCGGGAGCGAGGCGGGCGAGGAACGCCAGGAGGTCGGCCCGCACGTCCGGGTCGGCGTTCTCCTGGATGAGCAGGCTCGCCGAGGTGTGAGCGCAGAACACCACGGCGAGCCCCGTCGTCACGCCGCTCCTCGCGACGACGGCCGAGGTCTCCCGCGTGATGTCCACGAGACCCCGGCCGGGTGTGCGAACGACGAGCGCCTCCTGATGCTGAATCACTCTTGATCCTGGGGGTTTCTCGATCCCCCCAGACCCCCCGCCGGGGACCAGGTCCGGGCCGTGAGCCCGGACCTGGAAGGGCTCAACGATTCACCTGCGGCCGCGCGGGTGGGCGTCCTCGTCGTCCGCGTCGACGAAGCGCGCGGCCTCGAGGAGCAGCGTCGCGCGAACCGCACGGGTCGACACGATCTCGAGCACGTAGCGTCCCTGGGGCGCGAACGCGTTGATGAGGTAGACGCTCTCTCCCTCGGCCGCGAGGACGAGACGCCTCTCGACGAGGGCCTCGCCGGTCGAAGGATCCAGGAACCTGAGGAAGAGCGCCGTTTCACCGGCCTCTTCCGCCGAGAGCGCGAGGCGGGTCGTGAGGTCGTTCGAGAGGTGCACGTCGTACAAACGCTTGCGCTCGTCGGTGCCGCCGTCGAAGGCCCGGGCCGATTCCGCGACAGCGGGTGCCGTCGCGGCGATGGTGACCGTCTTGATCTTCGAGCTCGAGCCCGAGCCGTTGCTCGCCACGAGCGTGATCGTCTTCGTGCCCGTGGTGGTGAAGGTCTTCGCGACGGTCTGGGTGGTGGCCGGCGGGGTGCCGTCGTCGAAGAGCCAGATCCACGACGTGGCCTGTGGGTTGGACGTATCGGTGAGCGTGAGCGGCTGGCTCACCGCGCCAACGGCCGGAGCGGAGAAGTCGGCCACGGGCGCCGCGAGCGCATAAACCGGGCTCTGGCCCTCGGGGCCGGGGCCCACCTCGGGTGCGCACGAATAGGCCCGCACGAAGAGCGTGATGGGGTTGGTGTTGCCGCGAGGCGGCGCGCCGACGCTCGTCGCGGTGGTGGACTGGAACGCCTCGCCGTTGATGCGGTACTCGTACCGCACGGGCGTCGCGCCCGGCGCGGGCTGCCACGAGAGCGTGAGCGGGTCGGTCGCGGTGACGGGCTTCGTGGGGTTGCCGGCCGCGGTGACGAGGACGTTGATGGGGGCCGCGGGCGCCGTGCAGACGTTCACCGTGACGGTGGCCGTCGCCGTGCCGCCGGGGCCGGTCGCCGTGAGCGTGTACACGGTGGTGACCTGAGGCGTGACGCCGGTGGTGCCCGCGGGCGGCAGCGTGCCCGGGACGCCCGTGATCGCGACGCTCGTGGCGTTGAGTGTCGTCCAGTCGAGCGTCGTGGTCTGCCCGGCGTTGATCGACGCCGGGGTGGCGGTGAAGAGGGTGACCGTCGGCGGGGGAGGCAGGATGGTGAGGTTGAGCTGCGTGGTGCGGACCGTGGCGTTGTTCACGCCCGAGAAGGCCACCTGTGAGAGACCCGGCGCGGCGCCGGAAGAGGCGGCGATCTGGACGACCTGGGAGCCACCGGTCATGAGCACGAAGCTCGCGGGATTC
>CAZXSG010000214.1:5496-6773 GCA_964643185.1 uncultured Holophagales bacterium | reverse complement strand
AGGCCGTGCGCCGGCAGACCTACCCTCTCGTGCTCATGGACGTGCAGATGCCGGGCATGGACGGACTGGAAGCCACGCGACGCATCCGCGCTCTCCCGGGCCTCGCGCAGCCGCGCATCCTCGCGCTCACGGCGGGGGCACTCGAAGGCGATGCGCAGCGCTGCCGCGACGCCGGCATGGACGGCTTCCTGCCCAAGCCCGTGCGCTTCGACGAGCTGCGCCGGGCGCTCGCACCCTCCTTCCGCGAGGCGGCTCGCGAGACGCCCCGCGAGGTGCGGTCCCTCGACCTCGAGGCTCTCGCGACCCTGCGGAATCTCCTCCCCTCGGAGCTGCCGCAGCTCGTCGCCGGATTCCTCGCGGGCCTACCCGGAGACCTCGAGGCGGTGGAGCGTCCACTCACCGGGGGTCATACCGAGGACGCGGCCTTCGCGGCGCACTCGCTGAAGGGCGCGGCCTCGACTCTCTGCGCGACCGCCCTCGCGAACGCGGCGTCGGCCGTCGAGCGGGCCGCGCGCAAGGGCGATCTCGAGGGGGCGCGGGCGCTCGCTCAGGAAATGCGCCTCGAGGCACAACGGCTTCCGCTGGCTTTCGAAGACGCCGGGATCGGTCCGGCGAGCTGACGGGGGCCTGATAGCCTCGCCGGCGATGCGTCTCCGGCTCCTCACGCTCTCGCTCGGCCTCGCGGCCCTCGGGCTCGCCTCCTGCCAGTCCACGGCGCCCGGAACGGCCGCAACGGCCGCAAAGACCGGCGCACCGTCTTCCGATCGGCCGCTCTCCCTCGAGGAGAAGGTGGGCCAGCTCTTCGTCGTGCCCGCGAACGGCGTCTTCGCGAACGAGGAGTCCGAAGCGTTCAGGGCGCTCGTGCGCCACGTGAGAGACGAGCACGTGGGCGGCGGCATCTTCTTCCGCTCGGGCGTCCACGAAACCGCGGTGCTGGCCGGCAAGCTCCAGGGGCTCGCGCGGGTTCCGCTGCTCTTCTCGGCCGACCTCGAGGCCGGCACCGGCCAGCGCTTCGACGACGTGATGTGGGGCTCTCCCGCGATGGCGCTCGCGGCGACGGGCGATACGGACCTCACCGAGCGGCGCGCGTACGTCACGGCCGTCGAGGCGCGCGCGATCGGCCTCACGCAGGTCTACGCGCCGGTCGCCGACGTGAACGTGAACCCCGACCACCCCGTCATCAACGTGCGGAGCCTCGGCGAGGGCCCCGAAGAGGTCCCCCGCTTCCTGGGCGCCTACGTGCCCGGGCCCGAGGTCGCGCGCGCCGCCACCACCGC
>CAZXSG010000214.1:0-5486 GCA_964643185.1 uncultured Holophagales bacterium | reverse complement strand
ACCGTGAAGCACTTTCCCGGGCACGGCGACACCGCGATCGACTCGCACCGCTCGCTGCCCGTGTTGCGCCTCGATCGCGCGCGGCTGAACAGGGTGGAGCTGCCGCCCTTCCGTGCGGGCATCCAGGCCGGCACGCGCTCGGTGATGGTCGCGCACCTTGCCGTGCCCGCGCTCGACGCGACGCCCGCGCCGCCCCTCCGCGAGGCCGCGCGCAACGAGGTCTTCACGGAGGACGTGAAGGAGGTCGAGAGCGCGGGCACGCTCCCCGCCACGCTCTCGCCCGCGATGGTGAACGGCCTCCTGCGCAAGGAGATGGGCTTCGACGGCCTCGTCGTGACCGACGCCATGACGATGGGCGGGCTCGTGGCCCACTTCGACGCACCCGACGCCGCGCTCCGCGCGATCGAGGCCGGCGTCGACCAGGTCCTGATGTCGGCGGACACCTCGGCGTCGATCCGCGGCGTCCTGGACGCCGTCAAGAGCGGCCGGCTTCCGGAGACGACCGTCGACGCGGCCGTCGCGCGAATCCTGAAGGTGAAGCGCGAGCTGGGGCTCTACGAACGCCGGATGCCGCCGCTCGAGGACGTCGCGCGGGTCGTGGGCCGTAGGGAGCACGAGGCTCTCGAGTACGAGATCGCGTCCCGCTCCCTCACGCTCCTGCGCGACGGCGGCGCGTTGCCCGTCCCCGCGAAGGACAGGGTCCTCGGCGTGATCGTCGTGGACGACGGACAGATCACGCCGGCGGCCCTGCGTGGCATCGGACCGGGCCTCACGGCCGGTCTCACGAAACGGGCAGGATCCGGCGGCGGCAGCGCCGTCGTGCGGCGCGTCGACCAGCGCGCGACGGCAGACGACGTCGCGCGCGTGCTCGAGGACGCCAAGTCCGCCGACACCATCGTCGTCGCGTTCTTCGTGCCGCCCCTCTCGGGCGCCGGCAAGCTCGCGCTGCCGCCGCGCGCGCGGGATCTCGTGAAGGATCTCCAGGCGACGGGGAAGAAGGTCGTCGCGGTCTCCTTCGGAAATCCCTACCTCCTGCGGGACTTCCCCGAGCTCCCGACGTACCTCTGCGCCTACGGAATCCACGACGTCATCCAGCGCGCGGTCGCGGCGGCGCTCTACGGCGAGACGGCGATCTCGGGCCGTTCACCCGTCACGCTTCCCGGCCTCGTGAAGCGCGGCGACGGCATCGAAAAGAAGGCCGTCGCGGCGCCGCTCGCGGCTCCCCCGCCGGTCGTTCCCTCGCGCGTCTGACATGCCGGCGAAGGTCCGGGGACTGCTCCTCGACCTGGACGGAACGGTCTTCCAGGACGGCGCGCTGATCCCGGGAGTGAAGGAAGCGCTCGTCGACCTCGATGCCGCCGGCATCCCCTACCGGTTCGCGACCAACATGTCGCAGAGGTCGCGGCGGGAGATCGCACGGTGGCTCTCCGCAATGGGCCTCGAGGTTCCGCCCGCGTCGATCTTCACGTCGCCCATGGCCGGGCGCGCGTATCTCGCCGCGCAAGGGCTGCGGCGTGTGCATGCGCTCCTCAACGACCGCGTGCTCGAAGAGGACGTCTGTCTGGCCAGCGTCGACGACCGCCCCGACACCGTGCTCGTGGGCGATGCCGAACGCCACTTCAGCTACGAGCGCCTGGACGACATCTTCCGCATGTTGATGGACGGCGCCGCCCTCGTCGCGCTCGCGCGGAATCGCTACTACCGCCGCGAGGGACGACTCGTGCTGGACCTCGGCCCGTTCGTTGCGGCGCTCGAGTACGCGACAGGCCGGGAAGCGACGATCGTGGGCAAGCCCTCGACGACCTTCTTCGACGCGGCCCGCGCGCTCCTCGATCTGCCCGCCGAGAGCGTACTGGTCGTCGGCGACGACATCGAGGGAGACGTCCTCGGCGCGCAGCGCGCCGGCATGCGGGGCGTCCTCGTGCAAACCGGCAAGTACCGAGCCGGCGACGAGGAGCGTTTCGGCGTCACGCCCGACGCGGTGCTCACGTCTCTGGCGGAGATCGGACGCCTGCTCAGGGATTGAGCGCGGCGAGAGCCGCGGAGGTCATCGCGGCGTCGGGATTCGTGGGCTCTGAGGCCGTCCAGATCGTGTGAGCCTCCTCCAGCTCCTTCCGAGCGCGAGCGCGGTCTCCACGCGCGAGCGAAAGCAGTCCGAGGTCGGTGAGCGCCCGTGCCGTGAGCGGGCCCGGCTGCTCCTTTTCGGCAGCCGAGAGCGCCTCGAACGCTTGCAGGAGGAGGGGCTCGCTCTCGTCGAGCCGGCCCTGCTCTCTCAGCGCGGCCCCGAGTCCTCGCGCGATCGACGCCCGCTCCACGCTGCCCGTCTTCCGCACTCTCTCGGAGATCCCGAGCGCTTCCCGGAGGTGGCCCTCGGCCTCGATCCATCGCTTTCCCCGCAGACGGAGGAGCCCGAGGAAGTAGGCCGAGCGTTCGCGCACGAGCGTGTCCGGCGGCGACATCGAAAGGGCCCGCAAGAGCAGCGGCTCCGCCTCTGCGAGACGGCCCTGCTCCACGAGAAAAGCGCCGAGCCCGCGCAGGGAGAAGCCGAGCTGCATGCCGCCCACGTCCCCGGCCTCGCGAAGCCTCAGACTCTCGCGCAGGAGCCGTTCCTGCTCGTCGGGGGCGTCCACCCGGCCGCTGAGATCGAAGATCGCGCGCGCGACAGATGGATGCTGCCCTCCCCGCTCCCGGGTCCTGATTCCGATGACGTGGCGGAGCATCGCGGCCGCCTCCTTCCGGGAGGACTCCGGCAACGCCATCGCGAGATCGTGCAGGGCCGCCGCGGCCTCCACGCTGTCCTCGCCGAAACGCGCGGACCGGAGCGCGAGGACCTCACGGAGAAGGGGCTCGGCCCGCGATCTTTCGCCGAGGTGGAAGTAGACGTTGCCGATCGTCTCGAGAACCTCGGCGCGCACCTCGGCGTTGTCCTTCAGCTCCGTCTGCACCCGCGGCACGGCCTGGTCCAGCATCTCGCGAACCGTGAAGCCGCTCGAGTTCGAGCCCCACGGATCCGCGGAATCCAGCGCGCTCTTGAGGAAGGCCGCAACGGCCGTGGCCCTCGCCTCGCTGCGTCGCGCCCGGGCCGACTGGACCACCACGGCGATCACGGCCCCCACCACCACGACGCCGAGCAGCGCGGCCACCGACACGGCCGCGCGGTGCCTCTTCACGAACTTGCGGAGGCGGTACGGAATCGACGGCGGCCGGGCCGAGATGGGCTCGTCCCGGAGCGTGCGCTCGACGTCGGCCGCGAGCGCCGCGACCGACTCGTACCGTTCGTCCCGGTCGCGGGCGACCGCCTTGAGGGCGATCGCGTCGAGGTCTCCCGGCAGCCTCCGCGCGAGGAGCCCGGGCGACAGGCCGCGGAACGCCGCGATCATCCCTCGCATGTCCGCGTCCAGCGAGGCGAGCCGCTGCGACGGGGGCCGCGGATCCTCCGCCGTCACGACGCGGGCGAGGGCCGCGAAGCCCAGCGTCTCGTCGTCGAACGGACGCCGGCCACAGAGGAGCTCGAACAGGATCACGCCGAGCGCGTAGACGTCCGACCGGGTGTCGACGTCGGCGCCTCCCGGCCCCGCGTCCAGAGCCTCGGGGCTCATGTAGCCCGGCGTCCCCACGATGCGGCTCACGGTGAGGAGCGTCGCGTCCGACAGCGGCCGGTCCTCGGCCTTGGCGATGCCGAAGTCGATGATCTTGGGAATCGGCCGGTCCGCCGCCTCGGTGACGAGGACGTTCGAGGGCTTCAGGTCGCGGTGGATGATTCCCTTCTGGTGCGCGAACTGCACGCCGCGACAGGCCGCGACGAAGAGCTCGAGCCGCGCCTCGAGGGGAAGGAAGGCCAGGTCCGCGAACGTCGTGAGCGGCTTACCGCGCACGAGCTCCATCGCGAACCACGGAGCCTCGTCGACGGTCCCTGCCTCGTACATCTGGGCGATCGCGGGGTGGGTGAGCCGTGCGAGCGCCTCGCGCTCGCCCTCGAACCTCGCGAGCTCGGCCGCCGACGCGAACACCGAACGCATGATCTTGAGAGCGACCTGCCTCGTCACGGGCTCGGTCTGCTCGGCGAGGTACACGGTTCCCATGCCGCCCTGCCCCAGGATCTCGACGAGACGGAACCGGCCGATGCGGCCGCCGAAGGGAAGGGCCGCCGCGGGCGGCGGCGGCCTGCGCCCCACTTCGGTGGCAGGCGCGGCGCCGCTCACGGACCTTCTGCGACGACGCGGTTTCGCCCGGAGCGCTTGGCCGCGTAGAGCCGTGCATCCGCCCGGGCGATGAGCTCGAGCCCCGTTTCGCCATCCTCGAGCGAGGCGGCTCCGGCGCTGATCGTGACGGGGATGAGCGCGCCCGCGAACGTGATGCGCTCGTTCGCGACGGCGGCCCGGATGCGCTCGGCCCCGTCCCGGGCGCCCTCGAGACCCGCGTCGGCGAGCACCACGGCGAACTCCTCGCCTCCGTACCGCGCGACGAGCTCGTCCTTGCGCGCCTCCCGGCGAAACACGTCGGCCACGGCACGGAGCACGGCATCGCCCGCCAGGTGTCCGTGCTCGTCGTTGATCCGCTTGAAGTGATCGATGTCGGCCATGACCACCGAGAGCGCTCTCGTGTGGCGGCGGGCCCTCTGCACCTCTTTCTCGAGCGTCTCGAGGAGATGCCGCTTGTTCGCGAGCAGCGTGAGCCCGTCGTTGATGGTGAGTCTGTAGATCTCCTCGTGGTAGCGCGCCTCGATGTTGCCGCCCTCCAGGAACTTCAGGATCGCGCCGCCGATCTTCACGAGGTCACCGCTGCGGAGGAGCACCTCTCCTTCGACGTCCTTCTGGTTGAGCAGCGTTCCGTTCGTGCTGCCGAGATCTGCGAGGTACGTGTGGGCGCCCCGCGAGAAGAACCGGGCGTGCCTGCGCGACACGGTGGGCAGGTCGATCGGGATCCCGCAGTCGGCGTCCCGTCCGGCAACGACCTCGGATGCGCCCAGCTCGGTGCGCTTTCCGAGCTCGGGTCCGTAGACCTGGACGACGCAAGCCGGGAGGTGATCGGCGGAGTCCTCGCGATGTCGTGTCACCTTGAGGGTCGGGGGCTGGGACATGGGCCGCGATGTTACCGGCGGGCCTCTCAGGAGCCGAGGACCTCCCGCACCTTTCGGGTGAGATCGGCGCGGGAGTAGGGCTTTCCGATGAAGTGGAACCCCCCCTCCAGAACCCCCCGGTGCTGGACGGAGTCGTCCGCGTAGCCCGACGTGAACAGAACCTTGATCGCCGGGTGGAGCTGGGCGCAGCGGCGGGCGAGGTCGGGTCCGCTCATCCCGGGCAGCACGACGTCTGTGAGAAGGAGATCGACCCTCACGTCCGGGCTCTCCACGAGCCGCAGAGCCTCCGGGCCGTCCTCGACGGCGAGGACCGTCTAGCCCGCGGACTGCAGCAGCGTGACGGCGACGACCCGGACCGACCTGTCCTCCCCCACCACCCGGACCGGTGCGTCTCACGCGCCGCCAC